>CAIPUQ010000570.1 GCA_903868295.1 uncultured Roseiflexaceae bacterium | reverse complement strand
TAAGTTCACGGACCGTAGTGATGCCCCCATCCCGGTGTTCCGACCGGACGAAGGGGTAGGCGCCGAACAAATCGCCAGTATCACCCGGGTCCGTGCGACCCGCGACGAACCGGCCGTGCAGGCCGCGCTGGCCGAAATAGCCCGCGTCGCCCACGGGACTGAGAATTTGCTCCACCCCATGCGGGCTGCCCTGGCGCTCAATGCGACCGTGGGCGAGGTGTGCGGCGTGTTGCGCGGCATCTGGGGCGAGTATCGCCCAACGGTCAAGGTGTAGAGGTATCGGTGTGTGCTGATTGCATACCGGTTGCTGCAGGCAGCACGCTATAATACAGAAAATTGTCAGAAGAGAGATGTGCCATGGTACAGGACCGCCCCGCCCCCAGCGCCGATATCGATGCCGTCCATGATGTATGGTTGGCTACTGCATACCCTGACCCCGCGCAGCGGGCGGCGTTGCCGGTGCTCGGCGTCGCCCCGTGGTTTGGCCATCTGGTCGACCATGGAACACTCATGGTGGCTACCATTGACGAGCAGGTCATCGGGTTTGCTGCGACGATTACCCGTGGGACGGTACGCTTTCTGGCCGAGTGTTTTGTGTTGCCTGCGCATCAGTCTCAGGGGATCAGCAAAGCACTGATCGCACAGTTATATGCGGATTGGACGGGCACACGCTGTACGTTTGCTTCATCTGACCGTCGTGCAGTGTCACGCTACACCCGTGCGGGGATGACGCCGCGTTGGGAGCGATACATCCTGACCGTTCGTCATCACGACCGACTCGGTACCCCCACGTTACATGTGCAACCGACCACAAATATCACCAATTGGCTCGCCAACGACAAGCGCTTCGTCGGTCACGATCGCAGTGTGGACATACGCGAGTACTTCCTCGCCAAGACACATGGCCAACTGCTCGAAATCTATGCAGGCGGTGATTTGGTAGGTCAGGCGATTGTCGAGCGTGATCCGTATAGTCCGACCCGCATTGGTTGGTGCAATATCTCGGGTGTCATTCCCTTTGGTCCGACACATGCCGCTGCTGCGGTGCATGCAGTGGTCCATTGGGCCGTCCGGGCCGGCTGGAGTAGCGTTATTGTGCGTGTGCCTGCCGAACACCCCAGCCTTCCATTGTTGCTCGATCGTGGTTTGGCGATTGTCGAGAGCGAGAGCTTCTGCGCTTCGAAGGAATGGTTTGATCCGACCGTGTATGCGCCAACGGGACTTTTGTAAATTATGAATTATGAATGAGGAATTATGAATGAGGAATAAACGCAAAAGCACCTTAATTCATAATTCATAATTCATAATTTATAATTCATTATCTTCAGTTCTCGAATTTCCAACGTCGTCTGTGAAGGCCCCACACCCCACCCAAACCCGCTCCGCGGGCCAGCAACCAGCCACTGATTATCCACCCAAATACACAGCCCCAACGGGGCGTGTGGTGAACACGACGTGTGATGCACCACGCTGCCATCGACGAGCCATGTGGTGCGGTCGGCTTGCCACAGCAGTTCATAGTGATGCCAGTCGCTATCTTGTGGCAGCATGCGTTCGCTCAGACCCAGCCAAGCGGTGAGCCGTGGCCAAACAAAGCGATAGATAGACATACTGCGCATCAGCAGCAGGAGCAGCGGGGCACAGAGTGCAATCAGGCGAGCACGCATCCGGCGCGTATCGAGCGTCGCGGCTTTGAACCCTATCGGTGTACTGTCAATGTCCCATGCCAAATTACCGCTACCATTGCCGAAAAACCACGCCGTCGCCGGTAAGGCAGGCCAGCGGCTCGCCAGCGGCGAGTACGGTGCGTTCCAGAAGCCGAATCCCCACGTGCCCATGGCATCACCGGTCAACCGCGCGTCGAGCGACAGCCTTTTTGGTGCTCGCCACGGGTATGACATGCGTGGTAGGTGATGATAATCATCGAGCTGGGCATTGCAGTAGGTCGTTCCATCTGCATCGATAGAGAGGACGTAGTGCCCTGGGGCACGTTCATCGATAGAAGCCGTGCCTTGACAGACCTGATTCACGATTGCTTGGCCTGCTGGATCAACCCGTAGAGCATATTGAGCGCGGCGATAGGCGTGAGTTCATTGGGGTTGGTAGATTGCAGTGCTTCGATGACCGGGTGTGGGAGCTGCGGTGTCGGCTCGGCTGCGATGGCAAATAACGCCGCTTGTTCGTGGAGTGGGCGTTTGTGTGCGGCATCGGCCTCGAACTGGCGCAGCAGTTCTTCGGCGCGGCGGGTGACACTGCGTGGGACACCAGCAATCTGGGCCACATGGATGCCGTAGGAGCGGTCCGCCGTGCCGCGCCGCAGTTCGTGCAAAAACACCACTGCACCGTTGTGTTCCATCGCCGCCATGTGCAGATTCACCAGCCGTGGCAGCGTCGTGGTCAGGCGCGTCAGCTCGTGATAATGGGTGGCAAACAGCGTGCGGCAGCGCAACCGTGTGTCGTCGTGGATGTATTCGATGAGTGCCTGGGCGATTGCCATGCCATCATAGGTGCTGGTGCCACGGCCGACTTCATCCAGCACGAGCAGGCTTTTGGGCGTACACTGGGCCAAAATCGCTGCGGTCTCGGTCATTTCGACCATAAACGTGCTCTGCCCCGTCGCAATGTCGTCTTGGGCGCCGATCCGCGTGAAAATCCGGTCGACCAGCCCGATTGCTGCACTGTCTGCGGGTACATACGAGCCGATTTGGGCCATCAGGACGATCAACGCCACCTGGCGCATGACGGTGCTTTTGCCGGTCATGTTGGCACCAGTGATGATGGCGATCTGCTCACTACGGCTGTCGAGGGTAATCGAATTCGCAATGTAGCGTCCGCCACGGTGTTGTTCGACAACGGGGTGGCGACCGTTTTGGATGTCGATAGCGCTCCCATCATGCAACGTCGGGCGGACATAGCGATTGCGGACTGCCACGTCGGCGAGCGTGGTGGTGACGTCGAGTAGCGCCAACCGGCGGGCGAGTGCAACGAGACGTGCGCCGTGGCTGGCAATCTGCGTCACGATGGCGGCAAAGGCAGACCGTTCGAGTTCGTTGAGGCGCTCTTGGGCGTTGGTGACGATGTCTTCGTAGATTTTGAGTTCGTCAGTGTAATACCGTTCCCCCGTCGACAGAGTTTGTTTGCGGATGTAGTGTTCCGGCACGGCAGCGCTGTGCGTTTTGCTCACCTCGATGTAATACCCAAATACTTTGTTGTAATCGACTTTGAGGCTCTTGATCCCCGTGCGTTGTTGTTCGACGCGCTCGAGCTCGCTGATCCAGCGCTGGGCGTCGCGGCTGGCGGCGACGATGGTGTCCATCTCGGCGACGGCTCCGGGGCGGATGACGCGCCGCGGCAGATCGTCGTCGCCACGCAAATAGTTCGAGGCGCTGAGCAGTGCTGGGGGCTCGTCGTCGATGTGTTGTTCGATGAAAGCCAGCACATCTGCTGCCAATGGGTCTGTGGCTGCGGCGCTGCCGTTTTGGTCGTCCGGTGCGAACAGGTCTGCGGTTGCGTCGGTGGGTCCACCCAAAAAACCGCTCGCGTTCGCGATCGCAGGCACACACCGGAGCGCGTCGCGCAGACGCACCACATCGCGTGGGGTCGTGACGCCGATCCCTTGCATCATGCGGTTCACGGTGCGCTCCATGTCGCTGACCTGCTTGAGGGCGTCACGTACGGTGTGCCGGCGCACGGTGTCGCTGATGTACGGTGCGATGGCATCGAGGCGCTCGTTGATCGGCGCGGTATCGAGGAGCGGTTGGGCCACCCAGCGCCGCAACAGACGTGCTCCCATCGGGGTACGGGTTTGATCCAGCACACCTACAAGTGACCCGGTACTGTTGTGCATCCCGTCGAGGAGCTCAAGATTGCGGCGGGTCTGCGGATCGAGGAACATCACCGTGCCCGGGGTGTACGGGTGGATGGCATGCAGTTGGGCAACGTCGCTGTGCTGTGTCTCTTGGGCGTATTGGAGGAGCGCACCTGCTGCTTGGACCGCCAATGGCCGATCCTGTAGGCCCAGCCCGGCCAGCGTACTC
>CAIPUQ010000569.1 GCA_903868295.1 uncultured Roseiflexaceae bacterium | reverse complement strand
GCCGTTCAGCCGGGAGCACCAGCGGTGTCAAAAGCGTCGTCACGGACCATCGATGCCGCGACGACCGACATAATCGCCCATTCGCTCGGAACCGAATGGCATGGGACTGGGCCACGCGTGGTAGACTTCGGGCCGGTCGATCCTGCCGCACCGATTGCCGGAATGGACCAATGGCTACAGTCCAAAGCAACCGCCGCGCCGGCTGCCGTGCGCCCACGCAGTGCCGTCACTGCACGACGGAAGCTCGTCGTCATTCGGGCTGCATTCAGCGATTTGACAATGCAGCGATACACTGATGCAGAGTTACAAACATACTGGTTCGATCGCATTAACGTCTTGTTCGACAAGATGTCTAACGGCAACTTCGGTGGCTGGGACGTCACGATCGTGCCACAGGTGGTACTTGACAATCCCAAGTCAGATTACACAGTGATTGACTCTGATGAGGCAACTGCACTGTACAACGACGATACCGACAACATTCAAGACTTCATCGATGACACACTTGCAGTATCTGATGAGCCTTCTTTGGAGCCCTTGATTGAAGCAGCAGACACTGTGGTCATCATCGCTGCGAATGCATTTACGTCAAATTCTGCAAGTGTTCGTGCATTTAATGCCCGAACGAGGGAATTTGACTTCCCATTCCCTGATTTAGCAGACGATCGTAACTTTATATTTATCGACGAAGGTGGGAATCGTGATTCGCAGTTGCTATGGGGAGAACTCGCACATGAGCTGGCGCATGCACTGCAGGCATATGCAGGTCCAAGTGCATGGGCAATCAGTCACCCGAGCAAATACAAAAGCGAGTTCGAACTGCTCGATGCAAACTACCCCGGTCACATCGGGGCGTACCTCAAAGGAGTAACGATGGCTGACTGGCTACCTGCCGGCCAGACCATCACCATTTCGAGCGAAGGCAAAACACAGTCGGACCGATACTGCTTGAACCCGATTGAACTCGACTATCGCACCAATCCAACACCACAAATCCTCAAAATCAACATCACTGAATCACTCTATTACCTCGTCAGTGTGCGCTACAAAATCAACGGCGACGAGCTCAATTCACGGGACACCTCGAATCGCGGTATCCCCGACCAAGGAGTGCTCATCGAACGCGTCATAACCGGCGGGACGCAATGGGACGACATCGACGGTGACGGAGTCAACGACAGTGGCGAGACAGACAGCTGGCGCGTCATCGTGCGTGGTCCGCCCACCGAGGGCGTCCAAAACAAAAAAAAGCTCTGGGCAGTCGGCCAGACGTTTTCGAATATGACCGATGGGTCGCCTTCCAATCTGGCAGACGGCGTTTCGATCAATGTCGTGTCGGCGCCTTCTTCTGCGCCGATGCAGCGCTGCGTACAAGTAACGTTTGGCGCTGGTTCTACCCAACCAGACGTGGGCATCCGTCCCTGGCGCCAAGCACCGGGCGAATCCTACGAGACAACAGACATCTGGATCGATAGCCCGCTGAATGGATATGGTACCTTTCGTTACGGCACGTGGAACGATTTGGATGGGAACCCGGTCCCACGCGGCAACGGCGATGATCCTGCAATCGGTTCCATAAATCGGCTCTACGCACGCGTCCACAACTTCGGCAGTGCCAATGCCACCAACGTCAAGGTGCAATTCCAAAACACTGACCCCCTCGGTGTGGGCGTCAATGGCGCGACGTGGGTGAACAGTGGCCTTGTCGTCGACTCGTCACGATTCCCCGCGCTGGCAAACATGCCACCCCATAGTTATACCGATGTCTACCTCGAATGGACGCCAACGGTCACCCTCAGCGAAGAACAAATTGCGGCAGGCACCTTTGACTTCCACACCTGTGTGCGCGTCACGATGACGACAGTTGCAGGCGAGACAATCACGGGGAACCAGGATGGCGATCAAGAACAAGAAAACATCCGGAACTTCGAAGCAACTCCTGAGGTAAGTCCTGTATTTACCCATTCATTTGACTTGAAGAATGATAGTCTCTCGAACAATAAACTGCTGCGTATCTCAACGGACAGCACGATTCCCGATGGATGGAAGGTCGATATAAACAATGCGGTGACTTCTGTTTCGATTCCACCAAGTGGCATTGTGACGATTCCCGTGACGGTGACCGCGCAAGGAACGAGTGTGGTTGGCAGTCAGTTCACCTTGTCGATTGGCGTCATCTCGAACACGCTATTGATCAATAACAGTCTCGGAACCGATCCATTGGACAGAACGCATCCAGCCGAGCTCGAAGTAGGCGGGTTTGACTTCACCGTCAATGTCCGGTCCCCAACCGATATCGCGTGTCAGGCATACGGTCGGGGAACGCGCATCGAAGTCAATGGTGCATTGGATGGCTTTGAAGGTATCCACCAAGCAGGAACACCACTGCGCGCATACGCACAGTTGTATGACACAAACAAAATTCCCATCCCGCTCGACGATCGCGCCAAAGCGGATGTCGGCGCAAACGGTGCATTCGTTGCAAACTTCACCACCGTTACTGATCAAAAAGGCACGAGTGCGCTCCCGGTGTACACCCGTTGTCTGTTCCCAGGCACTCATCTCCTCGGCACGAGCAGCACGGACTTCGTTCCCATCGATTTTGGCTCATTCCCACCGACTCCGACCGCTGAACCGTGGCTGGGCAGCCAGTTTCACTTCAGTGGCAGCCTTAATCAATTTTTGCCGCCTGTTTCGAAATACTCTGACCAAGTTGCATTTGGTGCACCAGGCGCACGGCAGTTCGGCTGTCTCGCCGGACGCTGCCCCATCTTGACAAACGGCGTACATGGTCGTGCGGTGGAGTTCAACGATTCAACGGATTCGTTCCTGATCAGCAGTAGTAATCTGGCACTGGGCAGCGTCTATAGCGTGTCGCTCTGGGCACGCAGGCTATCATATAACCGTGCGGAAACACTGCTCTCACACGGGAATACGCTGTTGCAGGGCAAACTCTTCAACATGGGATTCAACGAATCAGGCAATTTTGTATGCAGTACCTACGGGGATGATGTCGTGTCTACGCGCCGCATCCAAGACACCGATTGGCACCAATACCAATGTGATATCGACGGCTCTGACCGATCGCTCATCATCGATGGACAGCTCGATACACTTGCAAGTAGCGCTTTGTCTACTGCATATTCCGTCAATAGTTTCGTGCTGATTGGTCGCCGAGCCGATCGCACAGACAGCTTCTTGGGGGTCATCGATGAAGTGAACATCTTTCAATCACTTTCGTCGGATGCCGATCAGCTCTTCACAAAGCCTGGATTCGATATCGCAGGATATACTCCAACGAGTCATTTGACGTTTGACGACGTCGCGATTACCCAGGGAACCAACACCCTACAGTGTGCCGGCGCAGCGTGCCCGGTGGTCACATACCCGTCGTCGAGTGCTTCGTTCCGCCCTTCCGAGCGTATCGCCGTCATGCAACTCCAACAGAATCGTGCATTGACGGTTACATCGTCTGCTGCAGCAGCTGCAGGTACTGATAGTACGTTGCAGTTCTGGGGGAGATTTGACTCACTCACGACGCTCGGGCCACTTGTTTCGCAATCACAGGTCAATCGTCCACGGGTCTACATCAGTGCGCCAGGCGTCATCACCTACTCTGGCGTCTCATACAGCTGGCCGACTGAATCGTCAGGCAGCTATCTCAATAGTTTTGATTGGCATCATTATGCATTCGTGAAAGCTGGTACCACACTCGCCATCTACATCGATGGTAACCGCGTCGCCGAAGGGCCTGCACCGATGGGATTGTTCCCGTTCCGCGTTGCTTCAACGACATCACTGTCGGTTGGGTTCAACGATGGCGGCACAGGCGGTGAACTCGCGGCATTTGAGCTACACAACGTGGCACTCCCCGGGGCAGTCATCGCAGAGCGCTATGCGACCGGGATCCCGTTGGCAAACGTCATACCTACCGCGACGATGACGAGCAGCCCGATTCCTACGCTCACGAGCACCCCGACCGCCACCACCATCGGTACCGGCACGGCGACGAGAACGCCGACCTTGGCACTTCTCTTCAGGACTCGTACCGAAGTATCGGGGCGGGCAACCGCCACAGCAATCGCGGTGAAAAATGCTACTGAAACACAGGCAATACCTGCAACACAGACCAAACAAGCCGTCATCAACAACACCGCCGTTGCAGGCATTGCCACCAAATGGGCCAAAATCGATTTGACCGAGCAAGCCATGCAACGCACCGCGACTGCAGGGGCAATAAAGGCACTGACACGTACCCCGACCCCGGTCCGTATCGTCTTTACGAGTATTCCCAAAATTCCCACTATCACGATGGTTCCATCACTGACACGCACGCGCACAGGTACCGCCACGATTACGCCGAACGACAAGTTCACCGCAACGGCATCCAAAACACCGCTGCCCAGTGCGACCGATAAGCCGTCAGTTACCCCAACCGCCACCGCATCGTTGACGCCAACCGCCCAGGCAACCCGCACACGATTGGCCACTTGGACTGCTTCTCCGAGCCCTACCGTTCCTGCGAATCCGACCGAGGTGGTCATCTCTGCAACACCGTCACGAACTGCGACCCGCACGGTGACGCGCGTGCCCAATCCGCTGGGATTAGCAGTCGTCTCCTTCATGGAATTGCCCTTCGCCATCCGTTCCCGAGCACTGCAGTATATTGTTGACAACAAACTGTCAGTGGGCGCCGACTGGGCAACGACCTACCTCGGTAATGACGTCATCCCGTACTACCGCCCCGATATAGGCAACACTGACCCCGCCTACTACGAAGTCAGTGTGTATTCGGACGTGACCCGACTCAAACCTGCCGGATTCATCATATTGACGAATCAATTTGCGGGTAATCAGGCCGAAGCCCAGGTCACACCGCACGACTACCCGATTGCCCACTGGGACAGCAAAGGTACCGCCCCGAGTGTATACCTGCTCAAGTCCCTTGTCGCGTCGAACGGCAGTGTAAAACTGTGGAAGCTCGATACCTTGAGCTACCTCGCCGTTCAAGATAATCGCATCACCAGCAGGATCGGCAATGTACCGGCACTCATCCAGGGCCTCGGCCAACAGACGTTTGACACATATAGCAGTGGCGAGAATGCGCTGAGCGAACTCGCCTACGTGCCAAACAACTCATCGCAGCTCGACGACAGCAAATACACCTACAGCGGCGCTGTCGTGACCACCAAGGGCCCCCAAAAGAAGGACATCAAGGGTATCTGGTCGTACACCGACTTCCCCGTTGAAGACAATTTTGATGGCTATCGCACCCAATACACAGATGCCTTCACGCCGCTCATCAACCAACTGCGCAACAACGCGTCTGCCTTGTGGGCGGTAGAGCAGCGCCAAACTCCTGCCGATGGCATGATGAGTATACCCGCACCGGCGAGCGCAACTACCCGTGTCGGCATTCCGATTCGTGGAATTACTTCATCGATGATGCGTGTCATCGACCCCAACGGGATCTTTAGCGCAGCGCCCACACTGACCACCGCGGGCGATTTTTCGACACTCAATGTGACGACACGCGCGTTGCGAACCGGCGAATACCCCACAGGGAGCGTCAAGTTCTCTGACGGGAACGGGAATTCTTTGGAATACGTCTTCCAGCTCATCGACAACAACACCACGCGCATCGTCCCCCCTGCTGGGATGCAGAGAAGCACATCACGTGCGTGGAGTGGTTGGAACATCTGGGCTGCGGGCACCTCGGTCGAGCAACGTAATTACAATCAGTTCAATGCCGGCAGTTGCGCATCTGGCTGCGGTCCAACCGCATGGATGATGTTGTTTGGTTGGGCGGATGCCAAGAGCGTCTACCCACCGGTCACTGGCCAAATATGGAGACGCTGGAACATCTACCGCGCCGGCGGCAACAACACCGGTTCCGCAGTCAGCCCTGATGTCGGTTCCGTGCCGGGTGGCGTCGCCCACAACACCGTCTACGCGGGGCATGAAGAGAACGCTATACGCTACATTCGCAACCAGGTCGACACCTTCTGCGCAGGATCTTCGGGTGCGACGGCGCCATGGGACATGGACGACGCACGTTACTACCTCTCGTATGTGGGTACCGGGACTGGGTTGACCGAGAGCCACAACGTCGTCGGGTACCACGAAGATCGCCTCAAAAGCTACGCTCGTAACGAAATTAGATACAACGGCCGACCGGTCGTCATTGGCACAGGCTGGCTGACGCACTACCCACTCGCCTGGCAATACCGCTTTCGGACCCGCCCCGAAGCATGGGACGAAGGCTGGTTCGATGGCGATGACGTCGTCTACGAAGAGCAGTTCTATGTCAATAGCGGCTGGGGCGGCACCGGCAATGGCTGGGTATCAGCCAGCACCTGGTTCGCGGGACGTATCAATCCCTGACATGGGTCCACCGCCCACCGTATACTCTCCCCCTGTACGCAGTGCGTATGGGGGGAGTTTATGTGTTTCAGAAAAAAAGCTTTCTTGATGGGTAAATGACCTCTGCAGGAGGTAGCGGTACTTCATGAATATTCGGCAACCGTGACCTACAAAACCTACCATCCAAACACCACAGCCCATCAAAAAATCTGTACGGACTGCGTTAATGTTCCTTGCAGAGCGGAGTAGATTGATCCATAGAGTTGTGGTTCAATCAATGAAACCTTGTCACATTTTTTTGTATACATACGCCGTTTATCTCACACTTCTTGTGTGCTCTTTTTGATTGCAGGTATCCGGACCACGTAACACATCGTTGCGTGGCTCTGTGCTGAAATGTCTTTTCATACAATGCGCCGCACAGCACCGAATGTACTCGGTGTTTTCTCTTTGAATCCTCTAGACAAAATAAATAAATATGTTATATTTTTGGCAAATAATCACACTTCAATAGATGGAGGAACCCATGCGACATCATAATGGCGCAGGCTACCGCTTTCTCACCGTATTTTTGGCGGTCTTTACGATAGGCACGACGTTCTGGGGGAATCTCCCTGCGACCCAAGCGCCGACCATCGAAACGCCGCGGACCATCGACCCCGTCACCACCGATGCCATTGCCCATCAGTTGGGTACCGAGTGGCACGGCGAAGGCCCGCAGGTGGTTGATTTTGGGCCGGTCGATCCGTCCGCGCCTATCGATGGAATGGACCAATGGTTGGCGCGCAAAGCAGCTGCAGCCCCACGGGCAGCCAGCCAGCGCAGTGCCGTCACCGCACGGCGTAAACTCGTCGTAGTCCGGGCTGCATTTAGCAATCAGACGACCCAACGATTCACCGATGCTGAGCTGATGACCGAATGGTTCGACCCCATCAATGTTTTGTTTGACAAAATGTCGAACGGGAACTTCGGCGGCTGGGACGTCAGCATTGTGCCACAAGTGGTACTTGATAACCCCAAGTCAGATTACACAGTGACCGATTCTGCTGGCGCAACAGCACTGTACAACGACGATACCGACAACATACAAGACTTCATCGATGATACGCTCGCAGTCTCGGACGAACCTTCTCTCGAGCCGTTGATTGAAGCAGCAGACACCGTCGTCATCATCGCTGCGAATGCGAATGCAGGGCGGATTCGTGCATTTAATGCCCCAACGAGGGAATTTGACTTCCCATTCCCTGATGAGGCCGACGACCGTAATTTTATCTTTATCGACGAAGGTGGGTCTCGTGATTCGCAGCTCCAATGGGGAGCACTGGCGCACGAATTGGCACATGCGCTGCAGGCATATGCAGGTCCAAGTGCATGGGCAATCGGTCACCCGAGCAATTACAACAGCTCGTTTGAATTACTCGACGCGAATTACCCAGGCCATATCGGCGCATACCTCAAGGGTGTGACCATGGCGAGCTGGCAACCAGCCGGGCAAACGCTGACGATTTCGAGTGATGGCAAAACGCAGTCTGATTTGTACTGCCTCAATCCCATCGAAATCGATTATCACAGCAATCCGACGCCCCAAATCCTCAAAATCAATATCACTGATTCACTCTATTACCTCGTCAGTGTGCGTTACAAAATCAATGGGGACGAGTTGAATTCGTGGAACACCGCTAGTCGTGGTATCCCCGATGAAGGGGTCCTCATCGAGCGCGTCATCACCGGTGGCACACAGTGGGATGACCTCGATGGCGACGGCACCGCAGATGATGGCGAAACACAAGATTGGCGCGTCATTGTGCGTGGCAAACCAAATGCTGCCGGCCTGCAAAACAAAACTGATCTATGGGACGTCGGCGACACCTTTGCGAATGCCACCGACGGTTCGTCATCGAATCTTGCCGATGGGCTATCGATTGCAGTCGTGTCTGCACCTGCTTCTGCTCCGATGCAACGCTGTGTACGGGTCGCCTTCGGCGCAGGCTCGACGCAACCAGACGTCGGCATACGCCCGTGGCGGCAGGCACCGGGCGAAACCTACGAAACAACCGATATCTGGATCGATAGTCCGCTCAATGGCTACGGTACCTTCCGGTATGGCATTTGGAATGACTTGGACGGCAATAGTGTCCCACGTGGCAACGGCGACGATCCTGCCATCGGCTCGATCAACCGGCTCTATGCGCGCGTGCACAATTTTGGTAGTGCAAACGCACTCAATGTCAAAGTGCAGTTCCAAAACAGTGACCCGTTGGGGGTCGGCGTC
>CAIPUQ010000568.1 GCA_903868295.1 uncultured Roseiflexaceae bacterium | reverse complement strand
TCCGTCATACGCAGGCAGTGCGGCCGCTTGGGTAATCGACGAGGTGTGTGAAGTAGAGTGACTTTGGATCCCTTTGATGGCATCGATGATGTACTGCGGTCCCACCACAAAGCCCATCCGCCACCCCGTCATGGCAAAGGCCTTTGATGCGCCGTTGATGACGAGTGTTTGATCGATGAGGTCTGGTGCGACGCGCAACCAACGTGCATACGAGGTGTAGACAATTGCATCGTAGATTTCATCGCTCATGACGACAATCTGTGGATGGGCCTTGATGACATCTGCGATGGCACGGAGTTCTGCGGCCGAATAGACAGCACCGGTCGGGTTCGACGGTGAATTCAGCATAAAGACGCGTGTCTTGGGGGTAATGGCAGCAGCCAGTTGGGCTGCAGTAATGCGAAAGCCGTTCTCTGCCGTTGCTGAGACGATGACCGGGGTGGCACCGGCGATTTTGGCTTGGTCGACATAGCTGACCCAGTACGGTGCAGGGATGATGACCTCGTCGCCTGCATCACACAACGCCAAAAAGGCAAGAAACAGCGCTTCTTTGGCGCCATTGGTCACCGATACTTGGTTTGCCGTGAAGGATACGCCGCAGTCAGCGCCTATGTGATCTGCGACTGCTTTGCGGAGCTCGGCTGGTCCACCTATCGGGGTGTATTTGGTCTGGTTCGTTTCGATTGCGTGGATACCTGCTGCTTTAATAGCATCGGGCGTCGCAAAGTCTGGCTCGCCGGCACCAAACGAAATGACGTTGATACCCTGGGCTTTGAGCGCAGCGACTTTGCCACCGAGGGCAGTGGTCGCAGAAGGTGTCAAGCGACTGAGTCGTTCGGACAATCGAATGGAACGCATGGGAGACCTTTCTGTCTGTTATGGAAGAACCGAAACCCCAACCCCTGCCGTCAGTGTCCCGATGTGCACATAGGAGACGCCTACTGCAGCACCAGCGGCAATCAGCGACTCGCAATCTGCGGCTGGAAGGGTGACCAGCAACCCGCCGGACGTTTGGGGATCATAGAGAATATCGATGAGCGACGACGGAATCGATGCGTCATATTGAACAAGCCCTTGTGACTCGTACAGCGTTCGATTGCGTTGCAATCCTCCCGGCACCACACCTGCCGCAGCCAACGCTGCGACCGTCGGCAACATGGGGATGTACTCCATTGTTATGTGTGCACATAAGCCCGTGTCTTTGGTCATTTCGAGCAAATGCCCAATCAGTCCAAATCCGGTTACATCAGTCATACAAGCAACATCGTGGGCGATGGCTGTTTTGGATGCCATCAGGTTGAGCTGCTTCATCGACGTCACTGCCGCATCGAATGCAGACTGTTCGACACAATCGCGCATCGCAGCGGTGGTAACAATACCAGTCCCGAGCGGCTTACTGAGCAACACACAGTGGCCTTCGATGAGCTGACTTTTGACCGCGATATGATCTGGATGGACCATTCCGGTGACACACAGACCGTATTTGGGCTCTGGATCGGTTATGGTGTGGCCACCCGCAACGACAGCACCGGCACGTTGCACGGCATCGATTCCACCTTGCATGATGCGTTGGATGACCGCCACAGGCAGGTCAGACGGCATTGCGGCAATTGCTAATGCGAACGTCGG
>CAIPUQ010000567.1 GCA_903868295.1 uncultured Roseiflexaceae bacterium | reverse complement strand
TTGCGCACACGTTTGCGCAGTCATTGACGTGCCCCGTAAAGACGGCGTACAATGGCGCAAGAGCACTGATATAGCCGCATGGGAGGTCGCATGACCACGCCACCACGCACCCGCCAAGAGATCCTCGATCTCACGCGTGAGACCACGTTGTACGAATGGACGTCGCAGAAAGCCATCAAACCGATGGTCATCGACCGCGCCGAGGGCATTTATCTGTGGGACGTCGACGGCAAGCGCTACATGGACTTCAATTCGCAGTTGATGTGCGTCAACATCGGTCACGGCGACCAGCGCGTCATCGATGCCATCACCGCCCAGCTCAAACAAATCGCGTATGTCGCGCCGACGGCGGCCACCACTGCCATCCGCGCCGAATTGGGCAAACTGCTCAAAGAGATAACCCCTGGCAATCTGTCCAAAGCGTTCTTTACGAACGGCGGCGCCGAGGCCAACGAAAACGCCATCAAAATCGCCCGCACGGTCACCGGCCGCCACAAAATCATCGTGCGCTACCGTTCGTATCATGGCGCAACGGCCGGTGCCATCACCATGACCGGCGACCCGCGCCGTTGGGGCGCCGAGCCGGGCATCCCCGGTATCGTCCGTGCCCCTGACCCGTACCGCTATCGCTGCCGCTTCTGTGGTAGCAAAGACGGCTGCACGATGGACTGCCTCAACAGCATCGAAGACATCATCCAGTTCGAAGGGCCGCACACCGTGGCCGCCATCGTGGTCGAATCGGTCGTCGGCACCAACGGCATCATCATCCCGCCCGAAGGCTACATGCAGGGCCTGCGCATGCTGTGCGACAAATACGGCATCATGCTGATCTGCGACGAGGTAATGAGTGGCTTTGGCCGTACCGGCAAATGGTTCGCCGTCGATCACTGGAACGTCGTGCCCGACATCATGACCATGGCCAAAGGCCTGACCTCGGCCTATGTGCCCCTCGGTGCAGCGGTCGTGACCGACACGATTGCCGAATACTTCGAAGACAAACCTCTGATGGCCGGCCTGACCTACAACGCCCATTCGGTCGGTTGTGCCGCTGCGGTCGCCTGTATCAACGTCTACAAATCCGATAACCTCATCGAAAACGCCGCACGCATGGGCGACATCCTGGCCGTCGAGCTCAACAAACTCAAGGCCAAGCACCCGTCTATCGGCGACGTCCGGTCGATTGGGTTGTTCAGCATCGTCGAGCTGGTGAAAAATCGCGAGACGCGCGAAGCTCTGACCCCCTACAACCCCAAACCGACCGAGCTCGGACCAATGCCGGCATTCAACGCCTTCTTGCGCGAACACGGCGTGTTCACGTTTGTGCGCTGGCATACGTTCTTCGTCAATCCGCCGTTGACCATCACCGAAGCGCAACTGCGCGAAGGCCTGGCCGTCATCGACAAAGCACTCGACATCGTCGATGCGTACGTCGCATAAGGAACTACCATGCAGGTCTACAAAAACTTCATCGGCGGCGAGTTCGTCGAGTCAACCGGCAGCAAGCGTATCCTCAACACCAACCCCGCCGATACCCGTGACATCCTCGGCGAGGTCGTCTTGTCGACCAAAGAAGAAGCAGCGACTGCCGTCGATGCCGCTGCTAAAGCCTTCAAAAGCTGGAAGCGCATGCCCGCCCCCAAACGTGGTGCCATCGTCGCCAAAGCCGCCCAGCTGATGGGCGAACGCCGCCAAGAAATCGCCCGCACCCTTACCCGCGAAGAAGGCAAGCTGCTCAGCGAGGC
>CAIPUQ010000566.1 GCA_903868295.1 uncultured Roseiflexaceae bacterium | reverse complement strand
GCGTGAAGGGACGATTACCTTACCCCTGATCCATGCAGTTCAACGCTCCAGTGATCCGCGCCTGCGGAAATTGGTTGTTGGCCCTGTTCCGGACGAAGACATTGCCACCCTGATTGAGCTCATCGTTGATGCAGGCGGTATCGAGGCTTCGTACGGTACCGCTCGAGAATGTATTGAACGCGCGCTGGCAGCTATCGAACCATTTGCTGACCCGCTGATTTATCGAGCTCTGACCGATGTTACTGATATTGTGTTGCACCGTCGGTCGTAAGCACCCACCTGTTCGTCTGCGATGCGCCCCTCGCTGAAAGCGAGGGGCGTTTTTTCTCCATACATCCAACCGAACAGTCCGTGCGTAAGCTATAGTGTTCGGATTGTGGTGCGTGGGAGGTGCACACTATGAGCACAGAACTCCAGTATGGTGTTGAAATCGAAGTCGTCACTGAACCCGATGCAACTTGGACCGACGAAGCAGCGGATACCTTCCTTGAGGATTCGAATGCCAAATCGTCCATGGTCGAAGACTCGGTACAAATGTACCTGCGTGAAATTGGACAAGTCAAGCTCCTCACGGCAGCCCAAGAAGTAGAGCTCGCCATGCGGCTCGAAGCAGGAGCCTATGCGCGTGAAGTGTTGCTGCTTCCTACCGTCTACACCCCACAATCGACGTCGCTTGCGCTGATCGACGCAGTCGTCAGCACCTTCAGTAGCCCACAAACTGCGCGTCTGCTTGCAGCCTGTTGGCAATCCAATGGTGGCGCATGGCATGACGCACCGTGGCTCGTTGCCGCAGCAGTCCGTGCAGGTGTGTACCATCGCGAGGCGACGGTGAATCCGGCGTTTGATGAACAACATGACCTCATGCGTGAACGTGAACGAATGACGACAACAGCTGCGATGACAGGGTTATTGGTCCTGACACCTGCATATCATCGTCTGCTCGCTGCGGCACACGACCCCATCGAGGCGCTGTGCTGGCTGCTCGGTAATGATGCAGAGGGTCGTGTGATTGCAGAGTGTGCAGATCGCGAAAAGCGCCAGATGTCACGTCGTGTAGAAGATGCCGACGATGCCCGGCGCAGCCTGATCCAAGCCAACCTCCGGTTGGTTGTGAGCGTCGCCAAAAAATATATTGGTGGGCCAATGAGTTTCATGGATTTGGTGCAAGAGGGGAATATTGGTTTGATGCGGGCAGTCGAAAAATTCGACTACACCCGCAAAAATCGGTTTTCGACCTACGCGACCTGGTGGATTCGTCAGGCTGTTTCACGTGCAATTGCCGAACAGAGTCGCCTCATCCGACTGCCCGTCCACCTCAGCGATGCCATTGGCCAGATGCGGCGAGTGACCCGCACGCTCGAGCAAGGGTTGTCGCGTGAGCCGACGCCAGATGAAATCGCCGTCGAAATGGGCATCTCGGATCGTAAGGTCCGCAGGTTGCTCCAGGCTTCGACACAGCCTATTTCGCTCGAACAACCAATCAACAGTGATGGTGATGGCCATATCGGCGAACTTCTCGCCGACGAAATGAGCGATTCTCCGAATGACATTGCCACCCGCCACATGTTGCAAGCAGACATTTCGGCCGCGTTATCCGCACTCCCCGAACGTGAGCGTTCTATCGTGATGCTCCGCTATGGGTTAAGTGATGGGCGACGACGGACCCTCGAAGAAGTCGGCGTCGCGTTTGGTATAACCCGAGAACGGACACGACAAATCGAAGCCGACGCCCTCAAATTGCTCCGCTCACCGGCGGTTGGTGGGCATCTCATCGGCTATCTGGATTCGTAAGATCACCTCCGAGTCCCCGCGTGGCACTGCCACGCGGGGCTTTTTTATGCCGGGCGACGTTTGACCATCATCGTCATATCGCCCTTTTGGACGACCTCAGAGCGTTGATTGCGGACTTCGATGCTGAAGGTGATGATACCCCGTTCAGCGCTCTTGGTCGGCCGCATGGCCGACACAACTATGGTTGCATGAATGGTGTCGTTGAATCGGATTGGGGCGCTAAATGCCCATTCCAATCCGAGGAAGGCGATGATGGCGTCTGGATCCATGTCGGTACGATATTTGAGCCCATTGACAATCGACAATCCCAACAACCCATGCGCAATCCGCTCGCCGAACACCGATTCTTTCATGTACTCTGCGTCGGTGTGGAGGCGATTGAAGTCGCCGGTCAACATTGCAAACATGCTGACCTCTGTTTCTCCGATGGTGCGCGCGGGTGTTACAAACGAGGTTCCGACGGAGTAATCTTCGTACCATTGGTAAGTAGTCATGTGTTGCTCCATGAAAAAGCGGCAATACGTTGCTACGTACTGCCGCACAAATCAACCGTGAGTTATTTGGATAACGCTTCTTTGACGAGGCGAGCGATATCTGTTGGGAGTTCGGCCACGGTGACCCCGACTGCCTGCAATGCTTCGATTTTCTCTTGGGCAGTGCCTTCACCACCCGAGATTATCGCACCCGCATGGCCCATCCGCTTGCCTTCCGGCGCGGTACGACCGGCAATGAAGCCGACGACTGGTTTGGTGACATACTTGCCGATGTATTTGGCTGCGTCTTGTTCGGCGTTGCCACCGATTTCGCCGATCAGCACGATTGCTTTGGTCTCAGGATCCGCTTGGAACAGTTCGAGTGCATCGATGTAATTCGTGCCAATGATTGGGTCGCCACCGATACCGACAATAGAGCTCTGGCCCAAGCCGATGCGGGTCAAGGCGTCAACAGCTTCGTAGGTGAGTGTTCCCGACTTCGAAACGACCCCAACAGGACCAGGAGTGGCAATATTGCCCGGGATAATCCCGACCTTGGCTTGTCCAGGCGTCAACAACCCTGGACAGTTCGGGCCAATGAGACGGGCACCGCATTCCTTCACAAATGCATAGGTAGCTACCATGTCATTTGCGGGGATTCCTTCGGTAATGCAGACAATCAACTTGATGCCGGCAGCTGCCGCTTCGCGGACCGCGTCGGGCGCAAATGGGGCGGGCACATAGATAATCGATGTGTTGGCATTTGTCGCTTTGACTGCATCTGCGACGCTGTTGAAGATTGGTACTTTGCCATCGATGGCAGTTTGCCCTGCACGGCCCGGTGTGACACCGGCAACGACGTTGGTGCCGTATGCAACCATTTGTCGTGTATGGAATTCACCTTCGCGGCCAGTAATCCCCTGCACCACGAGACGTGTGTTCTTGTCGACCAGAATGCTCATTGTTTTTCTCCGGAACGTAGCTTTTGCTGTGCTATCCTACCACCTCATCCACAATTCGGCAAATCTCTGTGCTCCCTGTCTGTCTATCGATACTGGCTTCTCAGTCTTGTTATCGTGCGTTGTGTGCACATTTGGATGCAGTCGCACGCTGTGGCGTGCGTCGTGTATAGGCGTAGGAGGTTCGTAGCGACGGGACGAGGCGTGCGTTCTGCCTATTTCCTGCGTGTGTGCGTCTGATTGTGACACCTGTTCACCAATTTGTGCAAAATATACAAATACTATCACTTGTGTTTATACGATATACCCAATATACTCGTGCTGTAGGAATTGTATTGGCAAGGAGGCCAACACTATGGATCACGCACATTTGGAGCAGTCGTACAGCGACGAACTATTGAAGGAAATCCCCGAAGTGCACGAAATGCTGGCTAGCATGCATATCGAGGGAAGTCATAATCGGCT
>CAIPUQ010000565.1 GCA_903868295.1 uncultured Roseiflexaceae bacterium | reverse complement strand
TGGATTCGCACAACGACTACACACCGTCTCACGCAACGCCGCCTAACGTTCGGCGCGTTGGCTGGAGCATGCACGCACTGCTCTGGGCGGCATTGTGGATTGCTGGTTGCGCTGCTCCACAGGAACGCATTGTCCCGAGCATCACGCGCTCCGCCACGATTGTTCCAACGATGCAGGCGTCGCCTACCCCGCCATTGCCGAGTCATACCCCAGTGCCGACCATTGGCGTCGTCGACACTGTGCCGAGCCCTACATACACACGCTTCACGGCATTAGAACGTCGAAAGTTGTATCGACAAATCTGGCGCACGGTAAACCAGCAGTACGTATACCAAGATTTCAACGGGGCGGACTGGGCCGCCGCGGAACGCGGCTATGACGAACGCATCAACACTGCACCCGACACCGAAGCATTTTATGCGATTGTCCGCGAGGCCATAGACTCGCTCGGCGATGACCACACGCGTTTCGACTCACCGCAAGATGCTACAGCCGACGAAGCCCTCTATACCGGCACTGCCGGTTATGCAGGGATAGGAGTGATGCTCCGCGATCTACCCGACGAGATCGTGATTATCCGCATTGCCCAAGACGGACCAGCCGACCGTGCGGGTGTGCGCATCTACGACACCATCACGGCGATTGATGGTCGTGCAGTCGCGGATTTCATCGCCAACGAAGAGGATTATGGCCCTGCTGTACGAGGTCCGGTGGGGACAACGGTTACATTATCAGTGCGCCGGGGTACACAGATCCTCGAGATTCCGATTGTGCGCAACGCTATCCCTGGTGATGCATTCCCCGAAGCAATTGCACGCATGATCCCGGGAACAACGGTACAGCTGTTGACTATCGATAGCTTCAACCGCGAAAATCTGCGCGACATGGTCATCGATGCGCTCGACGAGAGTATTGCTACCGGAGTCATTCCGACGGGTTTGATTATCGATGTGCGCGAAAACGGCGGTGGTTCGGTCGAAGCAATGTCGCACATCATCGGCTTATTCGTTGACGGCGGGGTGCTCGGCGAGGCTGTGGGACGCAACGATGCACTACCGATCACGGTCGACCCTGGTCATGTGCTCACACGCTACGCCGACCTCCCGATTGTTGTGCTAACGAGCGAAGGAACGGCGAGTGCGGCCGAAATGTTTGCGTCGGGGATGAAGAGCCTGCGTCAGGCGACGCTCGTCGGCACAACCACCGCAGGGAACACCGAGAATCTCTACCCGTACGACTTCGATGATGGGTCGGTCTTGTGGCTGGCTGAGGTATTGTTCCGCCAAAACGACGGTACGTTTGTCGACAATATCGGTGTGATCCCTGATATCACAGTACCGGCGAACCCCGACGCGTACGAACCAAGCAACGATCCTGTCATACAAGCAGCGCTCCAACACATGACCCCATAAACAACAAAAAGAAAAACACCCCCTGCACCGAAATGCAGGGGGTGTTTTGGGTAATCACCTATGCCGGACGACGGGCGTGCCAATCCGTTTGCATCTGATATGCATCCGAGACACGGAGCAACTCTGCTTCGCTGAAAGCAGGACCGATAAGCTGTAACCCGACAGGCAATCCGTTATCAAATCCGCACGGCACAGAGATCCCTGGCAACCCCGCCAAGCTGACCGGCAAGGTACAGACGTCTTGGAGGTACATAGCTACAGGGTCGTCTGTGTTTTCGCCGAACTTAAATGCGACATTCGGCGACGTAGGTGCAGCGATGATATCCACATCTGCGAACGCCGTATTGAAATCCTGGCGAATCAATGTGCGCACCTGCTGGGCACGTTTGTAGTATGCATCGTAATATCCAGCAGACAATGCGTACGTACCGAGCATGATGCGGCGCCGCACTTCGGGCCCGAACAAATCACCGCGGGTCGCATCGAGCTGCTCACGGTAGCTGTCACCTGCACTGCGATGTCCGTACCGCACCCCATCGAAGCGCGCCAGGTTCGACGACGCCTCTGCCGTGGCGACAATGTAGTACACCGGCAACGCATAGCCGCTATGCGGGAGCGAAATCTCTTTGATGATTGCGCCCATCTGCTTAAGCACGTCAACAGCGGCACGCACCGCACGGTCGGTTTCTTTTTGGATGCCGTCCACAAAAAGCTCACGCGGGATACCGATGCGCACACCCTTGAGGTCGCCGCCAAAAGCGGCCAAATAGTCAGGCACAGCCAACGGTGCCGACGTTGCGTCATGGTCGTCTTGACCGGCGATAACTTGGAGCATCATGGCTGCATCGCGGGCAGTCCAGGCCATTGGCCCAATCTGGTCTAGGGACGACGCAAAGGCCACAGCGCCATAACGCGAGACACGTCCATAGGTCGGCTTGAGGCCCGTGATCCCACAGAGCGATGCTGGCTGGCGGATAGACCCGCCTGTGTCGGTACCCAACGTGCCGGCTGC
This sequence comes from uncultured Roseiflexaceae bacterium, assembly GCA_903868295.1. Lineage (GTDB taxonomy): Bacteria > Chloroflexota > Chloroflexia > Chloroflexales > Roseiflexaceae > UBA965. The sequence continues at coordinate 315 of CAIPUQ010000565.1, read as the reverse complement.
CATACCACCGGCGACAGCAGCCGCAGAGCCGCCAGAAGACCCGCCTGGGACACAATCGCGGTTCCATGGGTTGCGGGTCAGTTGATATGCGCTGTTTTCGGTGGACGATCCCATGGCGAACTCATCCATGTTGAGTTTGCCCAAAATGACGCCACCCGCGGCTTTGAGTCGCGCTACTGCTGTTGCATCGTAGGGTGGAATGTAGCCTTCGAGCACCTTTGATGCGCAGGTGGTCGGCAATCCTGCAGTGGACAAGACATCCTTGATACCGAGCGGAATCCCCAACATCGGGGTCCGTTCGCCTGCCTTGAGGCG
>CAIPUQ010000564.1 GCA_903868295.1 uncultured Roseiflexaceae bacterium | reverse complement strand
GCAGGCGGGGTCGCCCTGATCAGGGCAGCCAAAGCCCGCGGGGTGCGCGTCACGGCAGAGGCCGCCCCGCATCACCTGCTCCTGAGCGATCGCTGGGTGCTGGGCTGGCTGGACGAGGCCGCCGTGGCCGAAAACGTCCCCGGCGTGTCGCTCGACCCGACCCTGCGCGCGCCCTATGACACATCGACCCGTGTCAGCCCGCCACTACGCAGCGAGGCCGACGCCGAAGCGGTGCTGCTCGGATTGCTCGACGGTACGCTGGACTTCGTCGCCACCGATCACGCTCCCCACGGCAAGGTCGACAAAGAAGTCGAATATCGTACCGCCATGGCAGGTCTGATCGGCAGCGAAACAGCCCTTTCGCTCATGCTGATGCTCGTGAACCGCGGTCGTATGACGCTCGAAGACGTGCTGGTACGCATGACCGACATCCCGGCCGCCATGATTGGTCGCGGCACGACGGCCCTACGCGTCGGTGCACGGGCCGATGTGACGGTCATCGACACTGAGCTGGTCTGGACGGTCGACGCGTCGACGATTCTGTCCAAAAACCACAACACGCCGCTGCTGGGCAACAAGCTCAAAGGCCGGGCGGTAGCGACAGTCTATCGCGGCCACATTACCTACCAGGCGTAAGCGATGATACGTCGTCAGCTGTGGGCGAACCGCCTGTCTGTCACCGGACTGGCACAAATCGATGGTGCGGGGATCGCGTCGTTGACGCAGTTCCCCGACTCGCCATGGGCGACACGCATACGCACCGCGAGCATTTTCCGTCACGATATGTGGCTGTACGGCTACCTCGAGGCATGCGATGGCGATGCGGCAGAAGGCTTTGCAACGGCGTTCCTCACGGACTACTGCACACCGATAGCCACGTCGATGGGCGAACGCTGGACATTGCCGTTACTCGACATATTTCACGACGGCAGCCCCGAAGACGGCGCAGAGTGGCGCAGTCCGGAAGAAATTCCTCAGAAACGTATTGGCTCTTTGGCGCGGCTCAAGCCCGAGACATATAGTCGGTACGTCTTTTATCACTACCAGCGGCAAGCCGAGTTGCCGCAGAGCTTCAATCGGCGCTACATCATTGGTGCACACGACAAGACTATTTTCTCGTACCAAGAGCTCCCGGCAATCACTACAGCACCGCCACCACCGACGCTCCCCACCCACAATACGCCCCATGATTGGCAACCGGTGATGGAACCCCACTTCGAACCGTGGATTGCCAAGCCGGCTGAGCAACGATTCTGGCAAGTACTCCCCTGTCTATGGACATATAACTGAACAGAGCAGCAGTAGATTTCACAATGGAGTGACCAATGCGATACCCAACGACGCACATTTCCACACGCATGGCAATGCCCATCTGGGCCATTCAGCAGCGCCACTTGTTCACGACGCTCGAGCACGCGGCAGACGTGTACATCGAACGCTATGTGCTCGCCGATGGCACACTGCGCTGGCGTAGCCACTGGCCGGGCATGGATGGGTCAGATGACCCATACGAAGGCTTCATGCAGCTGGCACTGTTGTACGTGCTGGGTGGGTCGGATCACCTCTACGACGAGGCACGGCGCATCTGGGACGGCATCACCTGGCAATGGACCGAGTATGGGCAAATCGACCGTGAATTCACCAAATACTACGACTGGATGCACCACGGCGAGGGCTATCTGTTCATCTACTTCCTCGGTTTGGCCCATCCGAACCAACGCAAAGACCAGCAGCGTGCGCACCGCTTTGCGGCGATGTATACCGGCGATGACCCGCGCGCGCAGAATTTCGACAAAACCCACACGCTGATTCGCTCACCATTGACCGGCAGTCACGGACCGCGCTTTGTGGCGACCGCCGAAGATTGGATGACGCACCGCGTCGTGCTTGATCACTACCTCGCGCCATTTGAAGACGTCGTCGACACCGACTTTGCGGCGCGCAAGTGCACCTGGACCAACGACACCATCTACGCCGACGTCATTGCCAAAATGAACGAGCGGATGAATCGTGGCGACGTGCCGCTCAATCTCAATGCCACCGGCTTGGTCACCCATGCATTCATGTACAGCAACGACGATGCACACAAGCAGTGGGTCCTCGATTACCTGGCTGCCTGGGAAGAACGGGCTACCCGCAACGGCGGCATCATCCCTGACAATGTCGGCCTCGACGACCTCATCGGTCAGTACATCGATGGCAAGTGGTGGGGCGGCTATTATGGCTGGCGCTGGCCACACGGCTTTATGACTATCATCGAACCCATCACCAATGCCTGCATGAACGCCCTGCTACTGACCGGCGACGAACGCTGGCTGACGTTGGCACGCCAGCAACTCGATGCGAATTGGGCGCTGGGCAAGGACGTCGACGGGATGTGGTACGTGCCCAATCG
>CAIPUQ010000563.1 GCA_903868295.1 uncultured Roseiflexaceae bacterium | reverse complement strand
TGCAGAGTGCGTTCCACCATCACTGCGCAGGCATCATCGAGACGCCAGACGAAGTGCAACGGTTTCTCCATCACCTCGACACCGACCTGCTCGGGCTTGTCTTCGACACCGGCCACATGCTCTATGGCTCGGGCAACAATGATACCGACATCGTCGCGCTCCTCCACACCTTTGCACCACACATCCGTCTCGTCCACTTCAAAGACTGTCACCCCCGCGTCGCCGACACCATGCGCAGTACCAAAGGCGATTATTTCGCCGCACTCCAAGCGGGGATTTTTTGTGAGCTCGGCCAAGGTGCGATACAATTCGATGCAATCAATGCAGCCCTCGATACCATCGGCTATACCGGCTGGGTCGTCGTCGAACAAGACGTCCTCCCCGGCATGGGTGCCCCGCGTGACAGTGCTGCGCGTAACCGTACCTTCCTCCAAACCATCGGCATCTAGCCATAAAGGAACCCCATGCACCAGTTGACGTTCTGTTCTGCCAATTTGCGCAACGCCAACGCCAATGACGGCGCAGATGCATGGTCACAGCGCCAGGCGTTTTTGGCCGAGACGCTCCAAGTGCTCGCTGCCGACATCGTCGGCGTCCAAGAATGCATGGACGTCCAACGCCAGTGGCTCGGTACCACCTTCCCCGAGCACACCATCACCAGCGGGTTGCCATACGGCAACCACACACCGTACGAATACGCCGCCATCGCCTGGCGGACCAGCCTCTTCCACCTGCAGTCTTCAGGCGCATTTCACCTGAGTCTGACACCCCGCGTCCCGTCACGCTCGTGGGACACCTCGTGGATGCGTGTAGCCAATTATGTCGTGCTGCGTCACCGTCTGACTGGTCAAGACATCTGCGTCTGCAACACCCACCTCGACCACATCGGTGCCCAGTCACGCATCGCCTCGATCGACGTCATCACCCAGCAGCTTGCCCATCTGGCGCACCTGCCCACGATCGTGATGGGCGATTTCAACACACCGCCCGACAGCCCCGCGCACGCCAAAGCATGCGCCGCCGGGTTCGTCGACAGCTGGCAGGCCGCCGGTCACCGCGACGGCACGGGTGTGATGACCTTCCACGGATTCCGTGGCGCAGCCTGGCCTAACATCTCTGGCGAGCGCGACGACGCTCGCATCGATTGGATCCTGCTCCGCGACCCCGAGCGTCGCCTCGCAGCTATCTCGGCGCATATCATCACCCTGCAGTCCCCCGCAGGCCGTTTCCCCAGCGATCACTATCCGGTAGTCGCCAAATATCGTCTTACATCCTAGCGCGTGGCCACACAAAACCACCCCCCGCGTGTCGCGCACGCGGGGGGTGGTTGTTTTCGTTTATCGTTTGATGATCTCGAGCATTTCCTTCACATCGACGACCTTCACCCGTGGCCGTTGTTGGGCTACGCCACGGCTCGTCTCGTGGGCATCGAGTGTTTGCCAGTCTGCATACGTGACCACCTGGGCACTCCGCGAGTGGAGCAACGTCGCCACCGCAGCACCGTCCCGATATGTATCGGGGATGCCCTGCAACGATTCCCAGTCGGCCTTCATGCTGGTCACCGTCGCCACCGAATCGGGCTTGTTGGTGCCGATAATGCCCGACGGTCCACGTTTGGCCCAACCCACCACATACGTCCGTTCGATGGGCGTCCGGTTAGCGACATCAATCACCCGACCGTCCACATTCGGGATCAGCCCGCGCTTCTCGTCGAACGGCACTCCCGGCAAGGCCACGCTTCGATACCCAACCGAGCGCAATACCATCCCGCAGCTGATGGTGCGTGTCGCACCAGTGCCCTCGGCTTTGACATTGCCGTTCCCGTCGTCGACCAGCTGATTGCGCTCCAGCACCACCCCGGTCACGTGGCCGTTCTGACCCACAATCTCGATCGGTGACCAGAGGAACTGCATGTGGATGCTCTTGGCAGCGCCATGCAAGCCCCGTGCCAGATACCCCTGCATCACGTCGTGATTGCGTCCCGCGACCTTGTTTTCGGCGAGCTGTGCAGCACTGACCGGATCGAGTGCGAAATCCGCTGCATCGAGCATCACATCGACACCGTCGAGTTCGCCGAATTCCTTCAGCTCGGGCGTCGTGAACGCCGCCTGCACCGGCCCACGCCGACCGACGACAACCACTTGCGTCACCGTCGAGGCACGCAGTCCCGCGATTGCATGATCGGCCATGTCGGTCGTCGCCAACGTATCTACCGGCGCAACCAACGCCCGCGTCACATCCATTGCCACGTTGCCGTTGCCAATTACCACCACGCGCTGATGCGTATCGAGGTTGAACTGGCTGTTGCGGTAATACGGGTGCCCGTTGTACCAGCCCACAAAGCTGGTCGCCGGCGCACTGCCAATCAAATCTTCGCCCGGGATGCCCATCTTGCGGTCAGATTGCGCCCCGACCGCATAGATAATCTGGTCATAGTAGGTCAGCAGTTCGTCGTGCGAGATGTCCGTCCCCATCGACACGTTCCCAAAATAACGCACCCGTGGGTCAGCCAACAATTTGTCATAGATGCGCGTCACGCCTTTGATTGACTGGTGATCAGGCGCAACGCCCGAGCGCACCAACCCAAACGGTGTGGGCAAGCGTTCAATGATGTCGACCCGTACCTGCGCATCGTTTTTGAGGAGCGCCTCTACCGCATAAAATCCCGCCGGGCCTGCACCGATGACGGCGACCCACAGCGGGCGTTGTTCTGTACCACGTGTTGTCATGATTGCTCCTTCCCTCCAGAGACTCCCACCAGCGCCGTTCCGTTCCATCAGACTGGCGGCCACGGATAACTCCACTCCGACGTCGGTTGTGGATATTTGCCTTTGGCCACCAAACGGTCAATCCGTCGCTGCAATGCGACCAATTCTTCGGCGCTGAGCATCTGTTCGAGCAACTTCAGCGGACCTTCACGCAGCGTCAATCGCTGCTGCAAAAAGACAATATCACTCATCAACGGTGCCGGGACCGGCGACCCGGCCAAATCCCAGAGGACCGTGCGCAATTTGTTCTCGTGGTGGAACGTCACCCCATGGTCAATCGCCCACAGCCGCCCGTCCGCACCCTTCAAGCAGTGACCACTTTTGCGGTCCGCGTTATTGATGATGACATCGAACGCTGCCAAGAGCGGCAAATAGTGCTCGTAGCCGCCTTCTTTTTGCATGGTAAACCAATGCTCTTGTTCGTCGTTTTCGATGAACAACTGGACCGATCCGATGCCATACGGTCCCTCCCGCAGCACGGTCGGCGGCACCAGGTTCCACCCCAAATCATTGCTCACCACAAATGCTGCCGCCTCGCGTTGACACAATGTCCCGCGGGCAAAGTCCCACAGCGGCCGTTCGCCACGCTGTGGCTTGTAGATGACCAATCCCTGCGACTCTTGGTAGGTTGCCAAACACAGAATCGTGGCGTTGCTGCTCCACGGCATCGAAGTCTGCGGCGTCAGTTCGGCGTAGGTCAAAAATGCCAATATCTCGTTGACGCTGGCAGCCGGGCGTTCATTGCTCATCGTTCCACCCCATCAACACATCGGGCTAGTTCATCTGCGGACAAAAGTGCCCGTCTGGGTCTTTGGGACGTCCACAATTACCGCACACCGCGCGCCCACCATTGAGCACCGCAGTGATATGCTGGTTCAGCCCGCGCACCTGTTCCCGCGGGATGCTGATGCGCGCCGACGGGGCATCATCCTCGTCCTCATCTTCGTTCATCCCCTGCATAATCAACACACAAGTGTCGTGCTCGGCGTCGTACCCCAAGCCCATCTGCACCACGCGGAACACCGGCTCCAACGGCTCGAGCAAGGCCATATCACGAATCAACACCGCATCATCACTCGTCGACACCAACGGATTATTGCTCACAATGTCGTCGTGCAAACGATCAAACGCCTGCCCAAGCGCACGGACTTGTTCTTTTTCGACGGTGAACGTTAATATCTCGCGACCTTTGCGGGCTTGGATATAAAACGTCCGCTGGCCCGGTTTGCCTACCGTTCCTACCGTCAAATGCCCGGCAGGGTCAAATTCATAGGTGTAGTTCATGGATTCGTCGGTTCTCCTGCTGCAGTCTCCGCGACAGGTGGCTCGGGTGGTTTGGGGATCACATGTGCCAACGTCCCCATTTCGTTGAATGCCAGCAACCGCGGTCCCATCGGCGTAAACCGAAAGGCCGTCACCGAGCACGTCCCGATTTCGAGCCGTTGGAACAAGTCCATGTGCATCCCGATGTAATACGCACAGGCCAGCTTAATCAGATCCGCATGCGACACCACCGCAAACACCTCGTGCTCGCCATGCTGCGCCCGCAATCCATCCAGCGTCCGCACCATGCGCATCTGTGATTCGCCCAGCGTTTCGCCACCGGGGAACCGCGTACCGCTCGGGTAGTACTGCACACCCGGCCAACGTTTGTCTTCGTAGAGCACTTTGAGTTCGGCACCCTGCCACTCGCCATAATCGACTTCACGCAGATCGGGCACCTGCGTAATCTGCACGTCCCGGCCAGCGACAATCGCCTCGGCCGTGTCCATTGTCCGATCCAATGGGCTCGCATACACCGCCGCCAACGGCACCGCCGCTATCCGCTGCGCCACCGCCACCGCCTGTGCCCGCCCCTCTTCATTGAGATGGATCCCCGGGATGCGCCCAGCCAAACGCCCATGCACCCAGTCATTAGCGCCATGACGAATCAATAGCAAAGTCGTCACGTGGTGCTCCTCTCGGTTACTGTGCTTCTATCATACCAAATCGCACTTACTCTTCCATCACGCAGTCATGGAAAAAGTGCGGGCCCGCCAACCACCGCTCGGCGCACCATCTCTGCCGTGCCAGTGCTGCACGCCCCACACGCCACCCAGCAGTGCAACAGCTCCCGTTCCCGGACACCCACCGCACTCCACAGCCAATGCGCGGGGGTCAGGTTGCCGGCGCAGAAAATCGCCGCGCTCCACACCTACAGCGCCGCAGGTATCACGACCGTTCACCCACCCCCCGTTGCAACACCGACACCCGCGCCAACAACGCCATCACCACGAAATTCATCAGCACCGCCGAGCCACCATACGACACAAACGGCAACGTAATCCCCGTCAATGGAATCAAGCGTACG
>CAIPUQ010000562.1 GCA_903868295.1 uncultured Roseiflexaceae bacterium | reverse complement strand
GCGCTATCAGCACAATCCGGCACGGGCGTTTGCGCAACTCTGGCGCGACGTGTAGGGGCTGTGGGCATGCAGGGCGACACTCCCGAGCAGCAGTCGCCGCTTCCGCGTCAGCACGGTGCAGCACGTCCACGGTGGATGCCCATGCGACTGCGCGCCGGGTGCCTGTGACAAGCATCCTTCGTGTCCTCGCGCAGCGCTTTTTCCTGCGTCAAAAAACCTATTATGTCCACACAAAAACAGATGCACACTGTTATAATGGGGAACGTTCAGGGGGGTCCATGGATACAGACGAGATGTTTGAGCGCGGGATTGCCGACGCCTACCGCGGCGAGGCGCACCCGTTCTATTACGAACACTATGAACCATACAAGCGGGCATACGACCAGACGCGCAAACGCATGCACAAAACCGGCAGCATCCCGGTAATTGATGTGCGGCGCTGGGCGCTCAATGCCGTGTTTGTGGTGGGGCTGGTGGCGATAGGCGCGGTGGTCTATACGTTTACGACGACGAGCATCATCCGACCAACCAAAACCAAGCCGACTCCGGTGATTCTGCCGACGTTGGCTGCGTCGAGCCAGCTGTTGTTTGCGACCAACACCCCGTTGCCGGTCACACCCACGCCGTTGCTGCTACGTGAGGGTGGTCGGGCACGCATCCAGAACACCGATGTCAATCCGTTGCGGGTGCGTATCTCGCCCTCCAAAAACGCAACGGTGATTGCCTACTTCCGCGACGACGAGAACGTCAGCGTCAACAGTGGGCCGATTTTGGCAGACGGCTTCGTCTGGTGGAACATCACCGGGTCTTCGGGCACGGGCTGGAGTGCCGAACACGACAACGAAGGAACCTACTGGATCGTACCAGTCCCATAAGACCGCACAGAGAAGGGCGACTACTTCATGACCATTGCACCGATTGTCGAACCCAAGATTGGGCAGCGCATCGCGCAGATTTTGTTCATCACCCAGAGCTTAGGGTCGGCAGCGCTGATCGCGAACGCCACGGTCAATCCCATCGTCGGTTCGAAATTAGGCGGTAGCGATATACTCGCCGGTGTGCCAGGCACGCTGTTGTTGCTCGGGGCAGCCATCGCCTCGTACCCGGCCGGCATTCTGATGCAACGCATCGGCCGCCGCCCCGGGTTGGCGCTGGGCTTCTACCTGGGGGCCTTTGGCATGGGAGTCGGCGGGTACGCAATTGTCTCGGGGTCGTTTCTGCTCTTTTTGCTCGGATTGTTTTTGATCGGTGGTGCCCGTGGTGCCGTCGACCAGAGCCGCTATGCGGCGGCCGACGCCAATCTGCCCGAAAACCGCGCCCGTGCCATTAGTACCGTCGTCTTTGCCGGCACGGTTGGTGCAGTCGGTGGCCCATTGCTGGTCGCACCGCTGGGAATCCTGGTCAATAGCATGTTTGGTTTCGAGGCGCTGGCCGGCCCGATGATCGGCGGCGCGGTGCTCTTTGCTATCTCGGGATTGTTGATTAGCGGCTTGCTGCGACCCGACCCACGCGACATCGGCAAAGTCATTTCGGATGCCCTCAAAACAGAAGACGACGCCCCCGTCGCCGCCGCCCGTGAACTGCGCGTCATCGCCCGGCTGCATGGGGTGCAGTTGGCGGCCTTGTCGATGCTCATCGGCCAAGCCATGATGGTGCTGGTGATGACGGTGACGTCGTTGCACATGCAGCACTACAATCACAATTTGGCCGACATTTCGCTGGTCATCATGGCCCACACGCTGGGGATGTACGGTCTGTCGTTCCTCACGGGGACAATTGCTGACCGCTTCGGCCGCAACACGGTGATTGCCGTCGGTGCACTGGTATTGATCCTCGGCTGTGTGGTGGCACCGTTGTCGACCGATGTGTTGCCGCTGGCGATCGGCTTGTTCCTGGTCGGTGTGGGTTGGAACATGTGCTACATCGGCGGTTCATCGTTGCTGGCCGACAACCTGGCCCCCAACGAACGCGGTCGCTACCAAGGCGCCGTCGAACTGACTGTCAACGTCGCATCGGCGGCGGGGAGCCTGAGTTCGGGCTTCATTTTGGCCGGATTGGGCTTCACCATCCTGTGCGTCATCGCCAGCGTGTTGACCTGCGCACCGCTGTTGGTCCTGATGTTCCGCCGCCTCAAAGCGCGCAACATCGCAGCGTTCGAGTAAGCGCGTGCGCCGCCTCGTCCCCATCCTGCTCGGTTTGGTATTGGCATCCTGCGGCCTATGGCTGCCGGATGCCGTTCCATTGAGCGCCCTTGCAGACCTGCCCGACCGTGGCACGGTGCGTGTGGCGGCGGTGTATGTGGCCGACCCGGCCGGGCCTTATCTGACGCAGTGGGTGCTCAGCAATCCCGACATCCCCGTCCAAACCGCGTCGTTGCGCATCGCCGTTACGTTGCCGCCAGCGGTCAGCGCCACATTGCCGTTGCGCGTCGAGGCTGGGTTGAGTTACCTCCCCATGGTACTCACCGCACAGCTGACCCAGAACAACGGAGTGGTGACGCTCAGCGACGTGCGCGACGTCGACTACCGTATCCGCGAGCAGACCGTCGCATCCAACGACAGCAATCGGCTGATTCGGGTCATCGGGCATGTGCGCAGCCCGGCACCGGCAATCGTGCTTGCCGACCGCAGTGATCCACGCATCACGATTGGGTTTGAGCCGCCCTGGCTAGCTGACACAGCCCCGGTGCGCTTGGGTGATGGGGCTGCGCTCCTGATTGAAGGAGTACGCACGGGCGATGTCTTGCTCCCGCTGGTGATTGCACCGGTCATCGACGAGTAGGTGACGTTGACGCGTCTGTTGG
>CAIPUQ010000561.1 GCA_903868295.1 uncultured Roseiflexaceae bacterium | reverse complement strand
TTCCGCGACGCGGAACGGGGCGGTTTTCACATGATATGCCGTCGTCTGCTGCTAATCGACCTTGCTGACCTGCGAACCAGCACGGGTGGTGGCCGCCTGGGTGCCGAGGTATGCATCGATAGCCAAAATCACCGCGGTGCGGCACGACCCGTCGTCGTCGTGTTCGGCGGCGGTCCATGCGACGACATGGATGGTCACCTGGGCGCCGTGCATGTCGGCGATGCTGGCGGTGCAGTGTGGCTCGGCCGCGACCAGAGGGAGCGCTTGGACGATGCGCGGCAACGCGTCGATGATGCCCTCAAACGCGCTGTTGCGCGGCACGGTCAGCGCATAGGTCTGTTGGCGTAGCCCCGAGCGGGTGTAATTGATGATGGCGCTGCCGTTGATGACGTTGCTGGGGATATGCACCAGCATGCCCGCTTGGTTGCGCACGACGGTGACATGCAGGCGCATGGCCGTGACCGTACCGCGGATACCCGCGATGGTGACTTCGTCGCCCACCTGATAGGGCCGATAATAGAGCAGCATGATGCCTGCGGTGTAGCTTTTGGCGACGTCTTGGATGGCCAGGGCGACGACCACGCCACCCAATCCGAGGCCGGCCATGAAGCTCGAGGCGATGGTGCCCCAGCCGCCCTGGGCAAAGGCAATCGACGCGCCGACGAGGAGCGTGATGACAAAGACGACGCTGCCTGCCAGAGCGGCGATGTCCGCAGGGAACCCCATCCGTGTTGCGCCTGCTTGCGACACCACGCGGAGGCGCCGGGCAATGACAATTGTGCCCAGGAGAATGCTCAATACGATGAGAATCGTCGGGGTTTGTGCCAGTATGCTATCCAAAATCGCCTGCATGGTCTTTCCTTCGCATATGCAGCCTGTGTGTCTGTAGTGTAGCATTGCCTGGTACTGCAGTCGGGTGAGTTTTGCTACTATAATGAGGGCAAGAGTCGCAGTACCACATCAGATAGCAGGATTTCATGACAATAGATGATGCATTGTTTCGCAAAGCGATGGGGAGTTTTACGAGCGGTGTGACCGTCGTAACGACGGTCCACGACAATGCAGCCTATGGAATGACCGTGAGTTCGTTCACGTCATTGTCGCTCAAGCCGCAGCTGTTGCTGGTCTGCATCCAGAACCAACTTCCCACGCATACTGCCATCCTCAAGTCTGGTATCTTTGCGGTGAGTATTTTGGCGGCCGATCAAGCGGATATTTCGCAGCACTTCGCCAGCAAAATCACCGACAAATTCACCGGCATCAATTGTTCGACCACTGCGGCGGGCATCCCCGTGATTGCCAATGCCTGTGCCACGTTCGAATGCACCCTGGCCCACGTGTTGCCGGGTGGCGATCATTCGATTATTGTCGGGGCCCTCAACGAAGCCCACGTCAGCGACCGCGCTCCGTTGGTGTATTACCGCGGCGGCTACCACCAACTGGCATGAAGACCGTCCTGCGCTCGATTTCGGCGTCACACCCCGACCAGGCCGACATCGCCGCCGCCGCCGCGCATATCGCCGCGGGTGACTTGGTGGCCATGCCGACCGAGACGGTGTATGGTCTGGCCGCTGACGCACATAACCCCGCGGCAGTGGCACGTATTTTCGCTGCCAAAGGGCGACCAACGACCGATCCGCTCATCGTACATATTGCGGACGTCGGGCAACTGGCGGATGTGGCGACCGACTTCCCCCCCGCATTTGCCCTCCTGGCCGAGACATTCTGGCCTGGTCCATTGACCATACTCCTGCCGCGCCACCCCGCGTTGAGCACGCAGATAACCGCCGGCTTCGACACGGTGGCGGTACGGATGCCTGCCCATCCGGTTGCGTTGGCGCTGATCCGTGCCAGTGGGACGCCGTTGGTGGCTCCGTCAGCCAATCTTTTTTCGCACCCCAGCCCCACCACCGGCCTGCACGTTATGCACGACCTCGACGGTCGCATCGCCATGGTGCTCGACGCCGGCCCATGCCGGATAGGCGTCGAATCGACCATTGTCGACATCACCCAATCACCCGCACGTATCCTGCGCCAAGGCGATGTCAGCGCCGAACAATTGAGTACGGTGTTGGGTGAGGTGCACATCGTGACGCGTACCCTCGCTGCCGGCCAGGCAGCCCCCGCCCCCGGCATGCTCCTCAAACACTATGCGCCCCGCACACCACTCATGGTGCTCCGCGGTGATACTGCCGCGGTGCGCCGAACGGTGCTGGATGCGCATGCCCAAAAACGCATTATTTGGCTTTGTTATGCCGAAGACGAACCCTTCGCGGGGATGCAACGGATCGACACCATGTGCCTCGGCGCGGCGACCGATGGTGCCCAGATAGCGCGGTCATTGTTTGCCGCACTGCGCGCTGCCGATGCCGAGGGGTACGCCCTGATCGTCATCGCCGAGCCGCAGGGTGATGGCGTGGCCGCGGCCGTGCGCGATCGCCTCTATCGGGCTGCCGAGGGCGTCGTCCATACGCTCGCGTAGGCGTTTGCAGCGGTATGCTATACTTCTCAGAATATCTTTTGCAGGGGCG
>CAIPUQ010000560.1 GCA_903868295.1 uncultured Roseiflexaceae bacterium | reverse complement strand
GACTTGCGATAGATGATATCGACGCCGGTCGGGCTGACCATGGTGCCGTCATTGATGAGCGTGGGGACCCAGTATCCTGACGAGTCGCTGCCGTAACGGCAGCTGGTGGCTGGTTCGGCCCGCAGTGATGCGGCGGTGGAGTTCTCGTCGAGGGCCAGGTTGCCAAAGAATTGATGGAAGTGGCTCATCCCCGCGTGTCCGGGCATCACAATCGGATCGACGGCTGCGACTTGGCCCGTTGCACATTCGACACGGAACGAGGCTCCACGGGCACCGTTACCACCACGATTGCCGCCGTTGCCGCCATTCCCACCGGGACCACGGCGCACGCCCTCGGCGTTGTTCGTTGCTGCAACCGCGGGCTGATTGGCGGCTGCCTGCTGGGTGAACCCGATGGCGCCAGCAACGCCTGCAATCAGCAATCCACCCGCCACCAGCATCGTCGAAAATCGCTTGTTCATTGTCTTATCCTTCATATCTACATCAAAACTACTCAGCACTCACTGATAACTGATAACTGATAACTGATAACTAATTCAACCGGTCGACTTTGCTCTCAAAGCCGCGTTGCTTCCAGCCGTTCATGAAGTCGGCGTGCATCGAGGAGATCGAGCCAGACGCCAGTGCCAATCCACTGACTGTGCTCTGGCGGGGGTAGACGACGCGCAGTTCGAGTTGGGCGAGTGGAATCGTTCCTGCTTTGCAGGTGCCGCGGGTGGCGTAGCTGACGTGGCTCTTGTGGTCGGCCGAATCGAGGTTCTTGCCGTCCCAGCATTCGGGGAAGACAATCGAAGCCACCAACGGGGTAGTGCCACTGCAGACCAAGGGGGTGTTCGAGCGCGTGGCCGATGTGCCGCAGGACCACGCGGTGATGCCCGTGGATTGCGCGGTCGTGGCTTTGGAGTTGCCTGCAATCAGCATCAATCCTTGGGGATGGGCACGGACGCGTGCAGCGACGGATTTTTTGTAGATGGCCTGGACCGATGTCGGGTTGATGGTGGTGCTGCCGCGTGTGAGTGTGGGGACCCAATAGCCCGAGCCGTCGTTGCCGTCACTGCATGTGGTGGCACTGGTCCGACGGAGCGACGCGGTGGTGCTGTCTTGGGTAATGCCACGGTTCCCAAAAAACTGATGCAGGTGACTCATGCCGGTGTGTCCGGGCATGACGATCGGGTCGAATGCGCCGACTTTGGTGGTGCTACAGGTAACCACAAACGACTGGCCGAGTGCGCGCGACAGACCGGGTGCGGTGGGCTGCGGGGCTGCATCGGTCGGTGAAAGGCCTGCCGCCGCAAAGAGGGCGACCGCGCCGACGACACTCGCGACGAGGATCTGCTTCCATGGTGGGGTGGGCATGGTGATGGTCCTTCTGTGTGTTGAACGCTCGTTCTTGGTACAGAGAAAAGACCGATACGATGCCGCTATCGTTCCTGCCGTGGTTCAAGATTGGTTCAAGACGGGGTATTGATTGGGTGACATACGCAGACCAGGGGCGAGGCACGCCTCGCCCGTACCCATAGGCCCACGGCATGCCGTGGGCCTATGGGGTATTGACATCCCCCGTCGCGCCGTGCTATTATTTTGCTCCCAGCACGGGCTGGCCACCAGACAACCCAATCCACAGTATCGCCGTACATGGGACTCGTGTGCCCTACGGCAGATAGTGTGGATTTTTTGTGTCGATGGAGGTGTCTGATGGGGATCGAGTATGACGCGACGGTGTTCCCGGGTGGGGTGGTCATCGCCAACCGGCAGGTGGCCGAGTGGCTGGTGACGGTACGTATGCTGGTGAGCAGTGAGGACGGGATGCTGGACCTGATGGCGGTCCTGACGGATGTGTTGTTCGGTAATGGGCATGCGCCGGCGTGCATCGCCCGCAATCGGGTGCACGAGTTGCACCGCCTCGAACGCGACGAGATGCTGTCGATCTGGGAGGACGGCACCGTCATCGTCGATACCACGTTCGAGGCCTTTGCGCGCGAGCTCAACGCGCAGAACCGCCTCTACCAGCGCCTCAAAACGGCGTTGTTCAACGGTGATGCGTTCGTGGGTGCGGTGCAGCTGGATCTGAGCGGGTTCCAGTCCAGCACGGGGAT
>CAIPUQ010000559.1 GCA_903868295.1 uncultured Roseiflexaceae bacterium | reverse complement strand
CGGCGGCCTACAGCAATGCCAAAAGCCGGCTCGAACGAGTGGATTTGGTGGTTGGACTGATCGTGACGCTGGGTTGGACCCTCGGCGGCGGCATCGAGTCACTAACGCAGTGGGGAACCACCCTCGGTTTGTCCCCACTGTGGACCGGTGTCTGTGTCTTTTTGGGCTTTCTATTGATCTCTTCGGTGATAGGGATTCCGCTCTCGCTGTACCGCACATTCGTGACCGAGGTCCGCTTCGGCTTTAACAAAACCACTCCCCGGATCTTTCTGACAGACCTCCTGACCTCTACTGCGCTCACCATTGTGATAGGTGGCCCGATTGTGGCGGCGTTTTTGTGGGTCATGGACGCAATGGGTGAGCGTTGGTGGCTATATGGCTGGGTCCTGCTCAATCTGATCCAGCTGTTGGCTATCTGGATCTATCCAACATACATTGCGCCACTCTTCAACCGCTTTTCGCCCCTCAGTGATCCCGACTTGGTGGCCCGCATCGAGGGGTTGCTCCAGCGGACCGGCTTTGCCAGCGCCGGATTATTTGTGATGGACGCCTCCAAACGGAGCGGCCACGGCAACGCCTACTTCACCGGCATCGGCCCCGTCAAGCGCATCGTCTTTTTCGACACCCTGCTGACCCAACTCAGCGGACCCCAAGTCGAAGCCGTATTGGCCCACGAGCTCGGTCATGACAAAAAGCACCACATACCCAAACTGGTCATCGCCATGGCGGTGCTGTCGTTCGTTGCGTTTGCGGTGTTGGGTTGGCTCATCCAGCAGCCGTGGGTGTTTGCTGGATTGGGTGTGCAAACCCCCAGCACGGCGGTCGCCCTCATTTTGGCGGTTGTTTGTTTGCCGGCCTGTACCTTCATGCTCGATCCCATCATGGCTTGGTGGTCACGGCGCCACGAGTTCGAAGCCGATGCCTACGCCGTTGCTCACACCAGTGTCGATGCCATGGCCGGTGCGTTGGTCGCTATTTACCGCGAAAACGCCGGCACCCTGACCCCCGACCCACTCTACGCCGCCTGGCACTACAGTCACCCACCGGCCAGCGAACGGGTCGCCCATATTCGTCGATTGTCCGTATCATGACGCGCAAAACCGTCGTGCATTCGCTCGCCGAGCTGCAATCCCAGGTGGATCTGCAAGTCAGCCAGCGGATTGATATCGGGAGTTGGCAATTCGATGGGGCAAAAAACGTCTTCAATCTGCCGGATTTGCAGGGTGCGTTGCTCAATGGTGTGCGTGACGTCGAGCGTAGTGCTGTCGAGTCCATCCTCGTCGAACGCAGCCAGCGCGGCACGACGTTCACCATTGGCCTGACCATTACGTACCGCGATACGGCAGCCCAGCTGGCCATTGTGCATGAACACGTCCAGCGGATTATCGCCGAGCAGATTACCCCGACGATGAGTTCACACGAACAAGCGCTGGTCCTCCACGATTGGATCGTCCAGCACTTCCGCTATGATCAGACCCGCACCAAATCGACCGCCTACGACGGCTTTGCCAGCGGTCAAACGGTCTGTGCCGGCTATGCTGCTGCCTATGCCTATTTGTGCGAGGCAGTGGGGATTCCGGTGCGCATCGTCAGTGGTGAGTCAATGGTCACCAAAGTGCGCCACGGCTGGAACATGATTTGCCTGGATGGGACCTGGTACCACGTCGATGTCACATGGGACAGCCCGCACAGCGATGCGCCATCGACCCATGCGGCCTATAGCTACTATCTACTGAGTGACGCCGAGGTACAGCGCGACCACCGCATCACCCCCGAGCCGGGCGAGCCGGCCTACCCCGCAGCCCGCACGCGCTACCAGGATGCCGTCACAACCGCACTCCAAAAAAAGCACCCTGCCAGTGGATTCCTGCGCACCATCGCGCAACGCATTGGATTGGTCTATAGCGAAGCCCACCACACCCTCATCGGTGTGGCGGCGCTGACGGACCATCTGCTGCGCCTCTATAGCAAGCGTCAGGCGCACACCATCATGCGCTATGTCCCGACCAAAGCGGGCGTGTCGGCTGATTTTAACCATGCCTGGCAGGATGCGTCGACGCAGTTCTATGGCGTCGGGTGCAGTGTGAATCTATCGGCATTGCCATACACCCGGAGCGGGTCGCCAGACGATGTATTGATTGATATAAAAATTGATTGGAAAGGGTAGATTTGTCACGATGCGCGATTGAGTGCGGTTTTCTCTCATGTGGATGAAGGCATGATGTACAGCGTTGTATGTATTGGCAGTGCGTGACGGTCGCGTATTTTTACATCGCGTGGCACAAAACAACAGCACCGACGATTGACCATACGAGAAACGCGAATGCAGGTACCCATCACGGATTGCGGTACAACGCTGCCAGCGGTACGCCGGCCCGCTCGATGAGGAACACCGGCGGCGTGCTGCCACGGACCAACGCAGCAGTCGCAGGGGTCCACCCGGCGAAGCGATACGTGACCAACACGTAGTCTGCTTCGTAGGCAGGCACACGGGTAATGGGCATACCCCAGACAGATCCACCATCGTCGCTGACAAAGCGCAGATCGTCGCGGATTACGCCATCGCGTTGGTAGGTGTGGGG
>CAIPUQ010000558.1 GCA_903868295.1 uncultured Roseiflexaceae bacterium | reverse complement strand
GAGCCGGCACGGTAATAAAACACGCGGCGCGCGCCGTCTGCCAACCACTCGCGGAAGAACACGCCGGTCGGGCGCGTCGCATCGACCTGCATGGCACTGGTGTCGACGCCTTCGCCGCTGAGGATATCAACCATGCGCCGACCGAACGGATCGTTGCCGATGCGCGTGTGGAAGCGTGACGTGACACCCAAACGGGCCAGCGCGATGGCACAATTGGCCTCGGCACCGCCGATGTCCCATTTGAGCAACGGTGCGTCGTCGATGACCACCGGATCAGGTGGGTAGAGCACGGCCATACACTCGCCAAATGTGAGAACTTCTGGCATGACTACACCCCCCGCAACGCTGCGACACAGGCGCGTGCGCCATTGGTCAACTGCTGCCAATCACCGGCGTCGACGGCCTTGGCGGTCACCAGGCTACCGCCGATGCCGACACCCGTCGCACCTGCTGCCAAATACGACTGCAGATTGCTGGCGTCGATACCGCCGGTGGGGATGAGCTTGAGGAACGGCAATGGGGCCAAGATATCTTTGATGTAGGCAGGCCCGAAATTGCGGGCGGGGAAGATCTTGATGAACTCGGCCCCGGCCTCGTGGGCGGTTAGTGCCTCGGTCGGAGTCAACGCACCGCAGCAGGTGGGGATGCCGGCTTTGGTCGCCTTTTTGATGACCTTGGGACGCACGGCGGGAGTCACCAGGAACTGTGCACCGGCGGCGATTGACTCGGTTGCGTCTTGTTCGGACAACACGGTGCCGACACCGACCAACATGCGGTCGCCGAGGGCGTTGCGCACCTTGCTGACGGCGGCGAATGCGCCACTGCCGGTCAAGGTATATTCGATTGCGTTGATGCCGCCTGCCAGCAGTGCTTCGGCGACGGCCAAGGCACGGTCATAATTATCGAGCCGCACAATCGCGACGATTTGCGCTCGTGCGACTGCTTCGCTGTACTTCCCCATGGATGCTCCTTCGGCGTGTCGATCGCTCGTCATGTCTGCCACCTATCATACACCGATTTGGCATCGTTGCAGGGAGGGGAGGTGTATAATAAACAGACATTCCATGACGAAAGGTTCGTATGGCAGACGCACCCCGTGCACAACGCATCCCCGTCACACACACCCTCCACGGCACCACTCGCGTCGACCCGTACAGCTGGTTGCGCGAACGCGCCAATCCGGCGGTGCATGCATACCTCGCTGCCGAAAACGCCTATGCCACCGAGCAGCTCGACCCGACCCTGCAGACGCAGCTGACCAACGAGCTCGTCAGCCGCTTGGCGGTGACGGACGAGAGCGCGCCGCAGCGTATTGGGGCATATTCGTACCAGTTTCGCCTGGCGGCGGGGGCACAATACCCCGTATTGGTGCGTTGGCCGAGTGCCAATCCAACGCAGGTCGCGGTGGTTATCGATGTCGCCGCCGAGGCAGTCGGACAGTCCTTTTGCAAGGTGGGGAGCTGGCGGGTCAGCCCTGATGGTGCGCTGGTGGCGTTCCTAATCGACACAAACGGCAGCGAGCGCTTCAGACTGCATATCCGGCGCATCGCCGATGGCAGCCCGTGCATTACCCCCGTCGACGATTTGTACTACGGGCTCGAATGGTCGCCCGACAGTCAGGTCATCTATGCGGTGCGCCCCGACGAGGCCTGGCGCCCCAGCGAAGTGATTGCTTGGCGCTTTGGAGACCGCAATCAACCCGCGCAGCGGATCTACCACGAGCCAGATGAGCGCTTCAATGTCGACTTGGCGGCGTCGGGTGATGGACTGCATCTGCTGATAGGCAGCTACAGTGCGCAAACCTCAGAGGTGTGGCTCTATGACGCACAATCCGCGCTCAGCGTCGGCTGTGTGGCGCCACGCGACGCGGGGGTCGAATACAGCGTTGCCATGGCGGGTACGCGCGTCTATCGACTGACCAACCACGGTGCCACCAATTTCTCCCTTTTTTCCAAGTTGCTCGACCAGACCGAATGGACACACATCGTCTCTGAGCGGAGCGACACGCTCATCGAGCATATCACCGTGCTTGCCGATTATGTCGTGCTGTGGGTCCGCCGCGGTGGCTTACCGGGCATCGAATATCTGGCGCACGGGTCAATGACGCTCCAGGCGCTGACATTCCCCGACGCAGCGTATAGCCTGAGCGACACCGACAGCCACGAATACGCCGCCAACGTGTTGGTCTATGGCTATGCGACGCCGGTTATGCCGACGGTGACCAGTGCCATCGATCTGGCCAGTGGCAGCGTCGAAGTACGCAAGCGCGAGGCATTGGGATGCACGCACCGACCCGAGGACTACCTCGTCGAGCGCGTCCATGTGACGGCGCGTGACGGCGCACAGATCCCGCTGACCATCGTCGCCCATCGGAGCATCGCCCGCGACGGGACTGCCCCCGCGCTCCAGATCGGCTACGGCGCGTATGGTGCCAACCTCAATGTCGGCTTTGTGATCGAGCGCCTCAGTCTGCTGGAACGCGGCGTCGTGCTGGCGTTTGCCCACATACGCGGCGGTGGTGAAGGTGGCCGCAATTGGTATCTCGAAGGCAAGCTGGCGCACAAGCAGCACACGTTTGACGACTTCATCGACTGTACGCAGTACCTCATTGATCAGCGCTACACCAGCGCGGCACGGTTGGCGTGCTATGGGCGTAGTGCGGGTGGGTTGCTGGTCGGTGCGGTCGTGACCCAACGGCCCGAGCTGTATGCGGCAGCGATTGCGTTGGTGCCGTTTGTCGATGTCATCAACACGATGTGCGACCCGACCATCCCGTTGACGGTGCCCGAATACGAAGAATGGGGCAATCCGACGATTCCTGCCGAAGCGGCGGTGATGCAACGCTATTCGCCGTATGACCACACGGTTGCGCAGCGCTACCCGGCGTTGTTGTTGACGGCGGGGTTCCAAGACCCGCGTGTATCGTATTGGGAGCCAGCCAAGTGGATTGCGGCGCTCCGCCATGCGGCACCGGCAGGGACGTATTATCTCGTTACCGATATGCACGCTGGGCACGCCGGCAAAAGCGGACGGACCGCCATCATGGCCGACCGCGCCATTGAGTACACCTTCTTGTGTCAGCATCTCGCGCTGCCACATCTGCCATTGCTACAAGAGGAACGCACATGACGACACACACCGAACGCCCCGGCATGTTTGGCCCGTATGGTGGCAGTTATATCCCCGAGACACTGGCGCCGTCGGTGGCGACCCTCATCGAGGCATATGCGGCTATCAAAGACGACGCGTCGTTTTGGGCAGAGCTCGCCGGTCTGCAGGCGTCGTTCATCGGCCGCCCAACGGCGTTGACGCATGCCAAGCGATTGACCGCCCACTGTGGCGGCGCCCAGATATACCTCAAGCGCGAGGATTTGGCGCACACCGGTGCCCACAAAATCAATAACGCACTTGGTCAGGGATTGTTGGCCAAGCGCATGGGCAAGACCCGCATCATCGCCGAAACGGGCGCAGGCCAGCACGGCGTCGCCACCGCGGCGGTATGTGCACTGTTGGGCATGGAGTGTGTGGTGTACATGGGCGTGGACGACATCGAACGGCAAAAGCCGAATGTGTTCCGGATGCGCCTGATGGGAGCCGATGTACGCGGCGTGACCTCGGGCTCGCGCACCCTCAAAGATGCCATCAACGAAGCGATGCGCGACTGGGTGTCGAACCCGGACTCGTATTACCTGCTCGGTTCTGCATTGGGACCGCATCCGTACCCGACGATGGTGCGCGACTTCCAGTCCATCATTGGCTGTGAGGCACACTATCAAATCATCGCTGCGGCTGGGCGATTACCCGACCTGATTATTGCGTGTGTGGGTGGTGGCTCAAACTCCATCGGCATGTTCCACTCGTTCCTCGAGTATCCCGGCATCAAAATGCGCGGTGTCGAAGCGGGTGGTCGATCGATTACGTTGGGCAATCACGCAGCCCGCTTCGAAGGCGGGAGCAAGGGTGTGTTGCAGGGGAGTTATACGTATATTTTGCAAAACAGCGACGGCCAGATTTCGTCGACGCATAGCATCTCGGCAGGTCTCGACTATGCGGCTATCGGCCCCGAGCATGCCATGTTGCATGACCAGGGTCGCGTGACATACGTGTCGATTGATGATGAACAAGCGCTCGAGGGGTTCCAACTGTTGAGCAAACTCGAGGGCATCATCCCAGCGCTCGAAAGTGCGCATGCTATTGCCGACGCACTGCGGATCGCGCCCACGATGACCCCAGACCAGGTAATCTTGGTGAATTTATCGGGCCGCGGCGACAAAGACATCTTCAGCGTCGCTGGGGTCCTCGGCGTCGACCTCTAGGAGCGACAGCCCCGCACAAGGAATGAGTCACCATCATGGATCTAAATGCACTCACCAGCGCAGGTACCCCGTTGCTGCTCCAACAAATCATTGTGGTCACCATCGGAATCGTCGTACTGATCCTGGTGAGTGTGCTCTTCGTCAGGATGCGGCGCCAGATGCGCATCGACAAAGGGATACGCGCAGCGCAGGGTGAAACAGACGTCGCACTGCGCCGCATCAAAAGCCGCCTGAATTACACGGCACAGCTGCTCAATAACGAGCGTGAGCGGGCTGGATACGACCGTGTGCGCTTCAGCGACCAAGATGCCCGTAGCATCGCAGCGGTGTTGCTCGAAGCCGAAACGCAGTACACCGGCTGTAGCACACGCCTCGATGTGGCCTTGCGGGCGTTGCCCAAAACACCAGACGAAGCATCCTACCGCAACGTTTTGACGGTCATTGAAGAACTGACTCCGCTGATTACACCGATCGAAGATGCATTGCAACGCGGTATTCAACTACGTACCGGGTTCGAAGCACGCATCAGCGAGCGTACCACCCACATCGACGAAGCCCGCACGGCTCATTTGGCACTCGCCCATCGCCTCAATGCACTCGGTATTACCGTCCACACCATGCTCGTCCCCGCTGACAAGCATCTTGCGCTCGCGCAAGCGGCACTTGCGTCGCATCGCTATGCCGATATCGAGCCCGAAACCACACGTGCGCTGGCAATCTACGCCACTTTTTCCGCGTTATTGTCGCAACTCGTCGACATTCGCGACGGCATCGCATCGGGTCGGGTCGCTACCGAAAAAGCAGCGGTGCAAGGGTTCGATGTAAACGAAAGTCGCGGATTGTTTGTCGAGGCATCACGGCGCATCGATGCTGCACTGGCTGCACTCATTGCAGCAGACCCCGACACATGCCGCGAACATATCACGCACGCAGAATCGATGCGTGCAGCGGCGGTCGAACGGGGCGGGAGTTTACCGGCGCTACAACAACGGCACAGCGAACGGATTACGCGCCTCGAGCAGCAGAATGCGCAGTTCGGCGGGCTCCGTGACTCCGCCTATAAAGCATTCGAATCGCTGATTCAGATCGGGATTGCTCCAATTGCTGCACTGACACACAGCGGGAGTGAAGCCCAATACCACGTTGTCACCGCACACGTCTGTAGCGCATTTGCCCAATCACTCAACACCAGCAATCCGGAGCGGCATAACGACATTGCGATGGCAATTCATGCTGCCGAACGCGCCAGCGAGCGTGCACAGACCATCTTTGCGGTGCTGATCCAGCGTAGCTTGGACATGACACACATTGAACTGCTTGCACGCCAAGAGTTCGCTGCCTGTGAAGACCTGATCCGTGTCTGGAAGGCGCAACAAACGGAAGGGATCCGTGAGGTCCGTACTGATCCAGCAACCATTGAAGCAGCCTTCACAGCAGCGCTTGTTGCTGCAGAT
Organism: uncultured Roseiflexaceae bacterium; assembly: GCA_903868295.1. GTDB lineage: Bacteria > Chloroflexota > Chloroflexia > Chloroflexales > Roseiflexaceae > UBA965. Next base: position 699 of record CAIPUQ010000558.1, on the reverse strand, counting down.
GCGACTCCATTCGATGGGCTTGCATGCTTCCATTCGGCACGTATCCTCACCAGCCTGGTGACCCCGGAGGTGCGTATGACGACCCCCGAGCTCGCGGCACTTGTCGGTGAACGCGGTGAACGGGCACGATCAATGCTGCAGTGCCAAATGAATCTGGTCGAACAATTCATGGTGCTGTTCCCGTTGGCCGTGCCACCGGACATCGAACGTGGCGTGCTGAGCATGCGCCACGAAGTCAACGCATTCGACGCAGCATTTCACACCGCCAGTGACCTGACGTTCCCCCTGCAGAGCGAACTCTATCGCCTGATTCAACGGTATGACCGGCTCAATAACGCGCTCCTGCATCTGCAAGGGCAACTCGCACGGGCACATCAGACATACATGCAAGAACTCGAGCAGAGCAGCGGGTTGGTGCGCGCCTTGATCCAACGGCTGCGGCAAATCGCAGATCAAGATTCGTTCAACATTGCGCTCCAACGGCTACAAGAACTCGATGAACAGTGGGCGACACGTGCACTCCCACGCGCCAAGATACTCCAAGGAGTCAGCGACATCATTGCACATTTGCCGCCTGCTGCTGTACATATCACCCGTTCGTTTAGCCCGCCTATTGCCCTCACGATTCGGGCATGGGGTAAATCATGCGACACCATGCCGACCGTCATCCCTGGATGGGAACCCGTACGTAACGCTCAT
>CAIPUQ010000557.1 GCA_903868295.1 uncultured Roseiflexaceae bacterium | reverse complement strand
CGAGTATCCGGCGCGGTGACATCATCGTCGTTGCTCCCAGTGAGCGCATCGCGGTCGATGGCACGATTACGCTTGGCAGCACGACCATCGACGAAAGTATGCTCACTGGTGAAAGCATGCCGGTGAGCAAGACTGTCGGACATCGGGTAATCGGCGCGTCGGTGAATCTCACCGGTCAAATCCAGGTCCGTGCCGATGCGGTTGGGAGCGATAGTGTGCTCGCGCAGATGGTGCGGTTGGTGCGCCAAGCACAGGGCAGCCGGGCTCCGGTCCAGAACCTGGTCGACGCCATCGCGGCAGTGTTTGTGCCGGTCATCATCGGCATTGCTGTCGTTACCTTCGTGGGGTGGTGGCTGGCCGGTGCTGGACTGACCCAAGCGCTTATGTACGCAGTTGCCGTGTTGGTGATTGCCTGCCCTTGTGCGCTTGGGCTCGCGACGCCGACGGCCATCATGGTAGCCAGTGGCGTCGGTGCTCGGCGTGGCATCTTGGTCAAGGGCGCAGCAGCGCTCGAACGGTTGTCACAGGTGACCATCATGGCATTCGACAAAACCGGTACGTTGACTGCAGGGGCGCCGCAGGTGAGTAGCGTTTTGCCAGCTGATCAGCGTGCATTGGTGTTGACCGTCGGCGGGGCAATCGCCCAGGGCAGCAAACATCCCTTGTCACAGGCCATGGTCGCAGCTGCGGGCGCAGAAGGGTTGATGCTGCCACGTGCCACCGATATGACCGACCAGGCAGGGCTCGGCGCACACGGGCTGGTCGACGGCGCGAACGTCATCATCGGCAATCGGGCCGCCATGGATGCAGCGCAGATAGACAGTACTGATTGGGACCCGATACTCGTAGAGTTGGCACAGAGTGGTCAAAGTATCGTGCTGGTTGCACGCGCTGGGCATATCATTGGCGTCGTCGGTTTGCGTGATGCCGCGCGTCCCGAAGCGGCAGCGGTGGTCGCAGCGTTGCGGCGCCAGAACATCCGGAGCGTCATGATTTCGGGTGACTCGGTCGTGACCGCACAGCATGTGGCAGCAACATTGGGCATCGAGCAGGTCTTTGCAGGGGTCATGCCCGCTCAAAAAGTCGACACCGTTGTGACGTTGCAACGTGACGGGGTGGTCGCCATGGTCGGGGATGGCATCAACGATGCTCCGGCCCTCGCACGCGCAGATGTGGGTATCGCGATGGGCAGCGGCACAGATGTCGCCATCGACACTGCCGATGTCATCCTGATGCGCTCGGATCTGAACGTCCTAATGACCGCCTTGGCACTGGGGCGGCGCACCATGCAGACCATCAAGTGGAATCTGTTTTGGGCGTTTGGATACAACGTTGTCGGCATCCCCATTGCTGCGGGATTGTTGTATCCCTGGTGGGGGATCCAACTGAGTCCGATCGTCGCTGCGGCCGCGATGGCCTGTAGCTCGGTCTTTGTGGTGACCAATTCGTTGCGCATCGCGCGGGCGCGAGAGCTCCAGGAATGAATGTCGCCAAGCTCCATCCCGGTGAGATCGATATCAACGCTGCGCTGGTTCAGCAGTTGCTCCACCAGCAAGCGCCAGCCTGGGCTGATCAATCACTGACACTGGTCGACAGTGCCGGTACAGACCATGTGCTCTACAAGCTTGGTGCCGATACGGTCGTGCGTTTGCCCCGCATCGGCTGGGCGGATGATCAAGCTGCTCGTGAATCGGCGTGGTTGCCCATCATTGCACCGTTTCTCCCTGTGGCGGTACCGCAGCCGGTGTTCCTTGGTACACCGACCAATACATACCCATGGCACTGGTCCATTTATCGGTGGTTACCCGGCGACGACGCGCTCGCGTCACCGCCCACGGACGAACGGGCTACAGCACACACGGTGGCGTCGATTGTAGCCGGTATGCGCCGCGTTCCAATCACGGGCGGGATGCGCCGCGGCAGCCGCGCTGGAACGCTTCAGTCACGGCACGACGATACCTGTGCTGCACTCGCTGCGCTCACGCCGATGGGACTGATAGACACGAGTCAGGCTGCGTTGTTGTGGCAGCGCTGGGTCGCAGAACCGGTCACCAACGACGCAGCGGTGTGGCTCCACAGTGACATCCACAGCGGGAATCTACTGGTCGTTGACGGCAACATCAGCGCCCTGATTGATTTTGGTGGCCTTACCCTGGGCGATCCTGCGGTCGATTTGACCGTTGCCTGGTCGATGCTTTCTGAGCAGGCACGGACGGTCTTTGCCGATCAGTTGGCTGTCGATCCTGCGCAATGGCGTCGTGGTCAAGCCTGGGCGTTGTCGATTGCCCTGATCCAATTGCCGTATTACCACACCAACAACCCGGTCCTCGCGGCGACTGCCCTGCGGACTATCAATGCTATTTTTGCTGCCACTGAAAGGGGTGAATCATGATGCGTCGAATCATCGTTTGGATGCTGTGTATGGCCTGTGTGAGTACGATTGCTGCATGCGGCAGCACAGAGGCGGTCGCGCCGACGCCGCATGAGAATATGAGCGACCACATGCTCCACCCCACGATGAACCCGGCAGATTTGGCACTACCGTATGATGTCCGCTTCATCGACGGCATGATGATGCATCACCTGGCAGCCATCGATATGGCCAACGCCGCCCTGCAAAGTGCCACAGACCCCAAAATCAAAGAACTGGCCCAAGCCATCATCACGGCGCAATCGGCGGAAGTGACCCAGCTCCGCGATTGGCGTGCGAGCTGGTACCCCGACGCACCCATGACCGCAGGCACCGGCGCAGACATGGGGACGATGCAGGTATCTGACGACGAGGCCATTGCCTACGACATCCGTTGGCTCAATGCCATGATTGATCACCACCAAGGGGCACTCACCATGGCCACCGATGCGCTCGCCAACGCCGAGCATGCAGAACACAAGACGCTCGTTACCGCCCTCATCGCGGATCAGACCCGTGAAATCGAACAGATGCAAGCGATGTTGCCAAAATAACCAACAGGGAATCGATGTTTTGTGGTTGTTCGTTGTGAAAAAAACGCGCCGCACGGACGAATCGCAACGTCCACGGGATCCCGCCCGCTGGCAGCGCCATTCTGTCGCCGAGGTGAACGAAAACACCAACGCCCGAGCCTGTGCCGGTGTCAAATGACCCTGTGATGCGTGCGCCGGGGATGCCATACCAGCGCCTTCGCACGTTCTGTGTGAAGGCGCTGGTGGTGCTATGAGCGCCGACCGGTGAACGTCCGCATGGTGTCGTAGACGCCCAGCCATTTGCCCACGACCACATCGAACCACGTGGTCGGGAGCAACCCGCGTACGAGTGGCAGGATAGTGACAATCCACGGCGTCCGTACCCAAATTGCATTGCGTTGGATACCGTCCAATACGGCCCGGACAACCGCGATGGGCTCGATGATGGGGATGATGGGTGACTGTACACCGGCAAACATACCGGTCGTCGTGTAGTAGGGGGTCACCGTGGTGACCTTGACCGCACTCCCCGCCTGGGCAAGTTCGAGGCGGATCGAGTCTGACCATCCGACCGCAGCCCATTTGCTGGCGCAGTAGACTGCCATGCGCGGGTTGCTGACCAATCCAGCCGCCGATGCAATAGTGACCAAATGCCCACGATTGGCTGCCATCATCCGCGGCAGGATACGGAGCGTGAGGTGCATTGGGGCGATCGCATTAATCGCCATTTCGCGGTCGATGGCTGCATCCGTCTGCGCGACGAACGGCGTGCCGACGATGATACCTGCATTATTGATCAGCACGTCCACACCGATGCCACGTGCGTCCATGTCGGCAAGCGCTGCATCCATCGCTACGGCAGATGTAATGTCGACGACACAGCCGTGGACGGTGTAGCCCGCGGCACTGAGGCGCTCGACAGCACTGTTGAGTGCTGTGTCGTTGATATCCCACAGAGTCACATGGGCCGCGCCTGCTGCCAAGTGTTGCTCGGCAATCAGTAGGCCGAGCCCCGACGCAGCACCGG
>CAIPUQ010000556.1 GCA_903868295.1 uncultured Roseiflexaceae bacterium | reverse complement strand
CGTTCGCGCGAGACAAAGCCATTTGCCTGAAGTTCAAAGGACGCGGACAGGCACGCGCCGAAGAGCTGATGCTCGAAAGGGTCGTTGCGCTTGGGGGAAGAGAGCGAGGCGCGGCCGTGCTCAAGCAAATAACGCTTAGCTCTCGGCGTCAGCTGGTACACCAAGTGCTGTGACAGCGAGACCATGCTGTCCTTCTGCGCGCGGTCGCGGTTCAGATACCGAATGGCGGCGCAGACATGCTCGCCTTCACCAACGCAGTAGCCATTGCTGCTGGCTCAAACAACACCTGCGTCATCCTGCGTGATGGGAGTTTGTCGTGCTGGGGGTACGGATATTTCGGTGACGGCAACGGCATGTACACGCGCTGGTCCGCCGGCGTTATCCCTGGCATGCGTGATGTGACGCAAATTGCTATGTCGAACCGTGGAGCGTGTATCTACAACAAGTATTCACAGTTAATTTGTTGGGGGGATAACTTCAGCGGATACGGCGGAGAGTATTGGCTAGCAGCGGACTCAACATACTCATTCAATTGGCCACGATTGATTACAACAGATGCATTCACCAATATTGCAGTACGAAACATTGACAGGTATCGTCGCATATGTTTGCAACGTGTCGACGGTCGAGTTACTTGTATCGGAGTCAACTCAGACGGAGCATTGGGTTTAGGTTTCACCACGGGTTCGAATTTCAACGGCTTCTCCGTCGTAGGTCTAGGCAACTTTGTCAGGAAGTTCGCCATGGGTGCAAACGGCGGTTGTGCCATTTTGACCGACAAAACGGTCAGCTGTTGGGGGTCGTTTGCCGGCGCATACGAACCGACAGCGCGCAACATTCCAATGCCCGAGCCGATGACCGATGTGTATGGATCGACCAACCAACGATATTGGCTCAAGGGTGAATCCGGCAAAATCTATGCAGTCGGTGACAACTGGGGCTCAGCCCTAGGCGTCAACAGTAATGTGAACCCGTGGAACATCATCACCGAAGTCCCCGAAATATACGGTGCAACCCGGGTGGCGGGTGCAGACCTCGGGCACGGCTGTGCAGTACTTGCCAACGGTCGCATCAAGTGTTGGGGGCAGAACCCACAGGGACAGTTGGGCAATGGGACACAAACAAGCACATACGCACCCGTGAACATCGCCCTACCGGGTGAACCAATCATTGGGACGACGACGACCAGCGAAGATACCCTGAGCGGGATTATCCGCATCCGGCGCCACCCCGAAGACGGGGCCGAGACGTCCCATGTGCGGATTACCCGTGTGGTCAACGGTCGGTTGTTCCGTCCCGATGGCGTCACTGCGGTGGCCGCAGGCAGCTACCTGACCATGGCCGATGCCGAGGCCGGGGTGCGCTTCTTGCCAGATAGCAATCTCAACGGACCAAACATCGGTGCCGTCGCCATCCAAGCATCGACCAAACCAAACATCACCGGGGTTAGTGCAACGGTGGTCACAGGGACGATCACGGTCAGTCCCGTTGCCGATGCACCGCTCGTGAGCAATGCAGAAACCCGGGAAGACACGCAGTCATACGACGGATTAATCATCCAGCGAAATCCTGCCGACGGCCCAGAAGTCACCCATGCGATGATCACCAATGTGGTCGGCGGACAATTGTTTCGCCCGGATGGGACGACGTTGCTGACCCCTGGAATGACGATAGATCTGACGACTGCTGCACAAGGTTTGCGGTTCACTCCTGATCCAAACAGATCAACAGCAGGCAGTATCGAAGTCCGCGCTGCGACATCTGCATCAGGCGATGGATTAAGCACGCCCGCAACTGCTACTATCCAAATCATGGCAGTTGTTGATGGCGCACCGTCGCTGACGGGCACCACCGTGCGTGAAGACGAGATGGGGCGTCCCGATATCGTGATTATGCGGAATGTGATCGATGGCGAAGAAATACGCTTCTTCCGCGTCGTCAGCGATGCACCTGGCCGCTTCTACCTCAATGACGGTGTGACGATGGTCCTCAATGGCGGATTTGTATCGGCGGCTGCTGCCACGAGTGGGATCCGCTTTCGCCCAAATCCGAATGTATTCGGGAGCTACACCATCCGCGCACAGGCAGCGACATCCCCGACCGTAGAGGGTATCGGCGGTGACGAAGCCAGTGCCCCAATCGTTATCACCCCTGTTGCAGATGTACCACGAATCACGGGTACAACGGTGCGCGAAGGTGGGATGAGCGCTACCGGGTTGGTTGTATTGCCAAATAGTGCAGATGGTGCCGAAGTTACGCACTTTCGTATCGCCAGTGTGGTTGGTGGAACATTGTTCTTGGCTGACGGCATGTCGAGTATCGCTGTTGGTCAGTTCATCACGGTTGCCCAGGGAGCCGCAGGGCTGAAATTTGCAGCGCCGATGGCATCCATGGGGAACGGGATGGTCGAAGTCCAAGCGGCGACCGCAGCATCTCTCACCGCCACGACAAATACCCGTGCAACCGCTTTGATTAGCATAAGTGACAACACTGCACCGGACATTTTGTTGCCGTATGACATGATTCTCGATGCGTACACCGATACGGGGACCCGTGTCGATTTCAGCGTCAGTGCCAACGACCTTCGGGATGGTTCTGTACCAGTGACCTGTACGTATGTCACAGGTGTGTATTTGCCGGTAGGAACGCACACGATTACCTGCACGGCTACCGATCGGAGCGGCAACGCCGCGACTGCATCGTTTATTGTCATCGTACAAAAAATCGCTCCCTCGGTCATCATCAGTCCGATAGATACGGTCTCGGGCCAAAATGTCGCACTGCGCTGGGCATTGGGCGTCGAGACCGGACAATCATATCGATACGATATCCAGCGCCGAGCCTTACCGAGTGGTGATTGGATGATCGTGGCACAAAATGTCAGTGAACGTTCGGCCACCATCCGCAGCATTGGGGAACTGGTGTATGCGTTCCGGGTACGCGCTACGTTGAGCGACGGAACGACAGGTCCGTGGTCGAATGTCGTGAACACTGTCATCGACGAAACCGCTCCGAATGTATCGGCGTGGATAAACCGCGGTCAGGCAACCATGACAGGAGCCGAGGCAACGACAAGTAGTCGCGTGCGCCTGACAATGCAAAACAGCGATGCAGACCCTGCCACCATGGTCCGTTGGAGCGAAGACGGGATGAGCTTCTCCAGCTGGGTGCCATACCGTAGCATCAACGACGTCACGTTGAGTCCGGGTGACGGGTACAAAGAACTCCACATCGAAGCACGCGACCGTGTGGGTAACGTAACGACAACCTATGCAGGAATCATTGTCAACACGACTGTGACGGATGCGTATGGTATTGCGATGAACAACGGCGACAGTTTCACATCGAGCAACACCGTCAACCTGAGTGTGACGGCACCGCGTACGATCTATCCACCGATTGCTGAGATGCAGTTCAGCACGACAGGGGTTTTTGACGGCAGCGAACCATGGCAGCCATTTGCCTTGGGTGGAACGTGGACATTCGAACCAACGACGACGGGTTTGTATCGGCTGTTTGTCCGGTTCCGGAGCGTCGATGGCGTCGTCCTACAGGTAGTCCAAGATGATATTCTGGTCGACAGCACCGCGCCTGTTGCATCATTGAGCATCAAATCAAGTACCGCAGCGGCGGTGACCGTCGGTCTGAACGTCAGTGACCGTGCAACCAGCACACGTGCGACGGGATCAGGTGTGGTGCAAATGCAGATCGCCGCGGCGGACTCGTTTGCGAGTGCAACCTGGATTCCATTTGCGCCGAGCGCGACCGTCGGCTACGACAAAGCGAACAAAACGGCTGGTGGAATCTATGCACGAACACGTGATCGGGCAGGAAACGTGAGTCCCACCAGGTGCATTACGCCGACCGGCACCGTTTGTAGTGTTAACCCTGCGTATATCAACAATGCTCCTCCGACGGTAACCAGCACGGCACCGTATCGCATTGACAGCGGTTCTGTGGTGGTACTGAATGAGCGATTCATCACTGCAGCGGATGCAGAGACACCGCTCAATCAGCTCACGTTTACCCTGTTGACCGAGCCGGTTAACGGCTGGTTGCTCTACGGCGGTACCCGCATGGCAAGTGGAACGCGCTTCACGTATGCGGATTTGGTGCGGCGACGGCTCATTTATCGGCAAAACGGGACGAACAGTGAACATGATCGCATCGTGATACAGGTCTCTGATGCACAAAATGCACAGAGTAGTGCGACAGTTTGGTTCCTCCTGAATGGCATAGCCGACCCAGAACTCCCGGCTACTCCGGTCCCTACGCAAACCCCAGTTGCGACGAGTACACCGGTTTCAACCATACGACCGACGGTGACACCGACGAAAAAAGCGCCACCGACCCCAACCAAAAAGGCGCAACCCACACCGACCAAGAAACGCAAGCCCTAGTACGGTATATGACGCCCCCTCTCGACTGGGTCGAGAGGGGGCGTTGTGCATCATGCTATACTTTTGTGACGGCGACACGAGATGAGGCGTATGTACAGCATTCGGCAGCGGAGTTTCGCACTTTTGCAAGCGTTACGGCAGCACCGTCTGCCACGCTGGTTTTCGCTACTGTGCATTGCCATAGCATGTTTCTTGACGGCTACCGTGATTACGCGATTATCATTCATAGAACAGTGGTCCCCTACCCAGCAAACCGACTTGGAACGTGATTGGCTCTTTCAGAGTTCGTTCAGCGAACTCGAACTGCACGATGGTGAACCGGCGCGGTGGCTCGTAAACCAACCCAAACGCTCTGACCGCATCATGAATCAAGCAATTGACGATACGTTCGTTCGGTTTGCGTTCGCGTTGTCGCCCACAGAGTACGGTGCGTACAGTATTCGTTTGTACAGCCCTGAACCGAAGCAGCTAACCATTACCGGCAACGAGCGTGTGGTGCGTTTTGCACTCCAACCGGGTGTCCGGACATACTCGATGCTTGTTGAACAGCAGTTCATCCCGAGACAAACACGGCTCTATGCCATCAGTAGCCAGCGTTTTGAGGCTTTTGGTTTTCGTACGGATACCCCAACACAATCGGAACGTGACGCACGTTTATTGATAGCGGACTTTCGCGGTGCGGTGTTGAGCCTATGGCCGACCACCACTCAGTCTGCAGTCGTTTGGCTACTCGCGTGTCTTCCATTGGTTTGGCTCGTTGCAGTGGCCGCCTATGCGCCCTCACGGGCACAGGTATTGTTGTGTGGAATCATCGTATATCTCCCATGGGTGCAGTCTGTATGGATGCACACGTCGGCGTCGTACGAACCACTCGTCACCATTGCGGTGACGAGTGTACTTCTGCTTGGTCGACGAATTGCAGGAATTCTTGGGATTGTCGAGCAGATAAAAACGACGCCGCTTTGGGTATATCTGCTTCTGACGAGCATTTTTGTAGAGACCCGCGCACTTCCTGCGTCGCAGTGGATGATCGGAGTGGATTTTGCTCGATTGCCCACCTGGGGTGATTATTTTTCGTATCTCCTCACACAGCGCGCTGCCTTCCCCATCCCATTACTCACCATCGAATATGCCCTCGCGCGCATCCCTTCGTGGTGGGTGTATGACGTGGGATACACCGTTGCGTTGATGCGCTGTGCGGCAGTTGCGGGTCTGCTGGCAGCTTTTTCGGGCATACACATACGCGGGACGTACGGTACAGTTGCTAAGCAACTTGTGCTGATCCTCCTGACACTGGGCATTGCCTTTGTCTACCGGTATGATGACCGAAATTACTGGATGGCCTACGACGCGGTCATCGGATTGGCGCTCGTGGTGGTCTTTCGTTTATTGCGATCGCCCCTCGACCGGCCTCGACTTTGGCTGAGTCTCGGGTGCGCTATTGTCATTGCAGATTCTCTCCGTCCCTACATGCAGCTATTTGTGCCGGCGTTGGTTGGAGTAGCACTCATCAGCATATGGCGTACGGCAGGTCTTCGCGGTATCGTGATGTTCTGTGTGCCGCTCGTGTATTCGCTATTCTGGCATAGCTATCACATCGTTGTGTTGGAACAATGGTCGTGGAGCAACTACGCGGGCTTTAACATTGCACGTGCATGGCTGCCTGATGCATATGCAGCCGCAGTCCGAGGCTTGCCGCCAGACATGCAACATCCGCTCTGGGGGGAACGGAGTAACACACTCACCGGCGAAGTCCTTTGGTGGATACGCACACACCCGGCATTGGCGTTGGAACGCGCGTTCATGCTCTTGTGGCAGATGGTGCAAATCCCGGTGACGTTCTTTCGATTCAACGATGGAGGAGGAACATACGAAGTCACACGGGAACTGCCGTGGTACATACTGCCGTTTCGGTTGACCGTTGTGCTGCTGCTCATCATTCAATTGACGACGTTCGCGACGCTGGCAACGTACCGAAAGGAAGGGTGGTGGGTGCTGGGCATCGAACGTGTCATTTGGATTACAATTCTGATTTTAACTGCCCTCAGCGAAACGGGCGAACAAGCACGTTTCGTAGCGTCATTTATTCCGCTGATTGTCCTGGGCATCACTGATATTTGCAAAATAGTTGATTGGAATGCTTTTTTGGGGCGTTACGCTTACCGTGCTCCATCACTTCCCGTACCGCCAGAACAGTTAAAATAACCTCACATAAATCTGATATTCTCCGCTAACAATGCTTCATACATCTTGAAATTATGACATTTGTCATATACTATATCCCTACGTACGACATATCCTCGTAGGTCAAGGATGAACACAATGACCACCCAATACGAAATCATTGCACTCCACGGGTTGCCCATTTTGATTACGTTGTTTGCGCTGTGGCAAATCAGCGGGCTCGCCGGTCGTCGCAGTCCACGACGTGAAGGGCTTGCAAATGCTGGGATGATCGGCATTATCATCGGGCTGATGGCCAAATCATATCTCCAAATTCAATTCAGCACGGCACTCGGTCTCGACGTGCCATCGCCGTATGCTACCTACCCTATCTTGGCAGCAGGCTACATCTTGCTGATGTTCGGATTCGTCGGTTGGGACAGGATGCTGTTGACCCGGCCCGGTTGGACCATGCCCATCATCCTCATCGGGTTGGTCGAAGCCGCGACGTTCGTGAGTGCGCGCTTGGGGATGGTGCAGTGGTGGATGATCCCGTTTGCGGTGGTCATTGGCAGCATGATGTTGATTGATTTGTTGTTCCTGGGATTTGCGTTGCGCCAACGGTTGACGATTGCAGTTCCCTTCTTGCTCTTGCATATTGCATCCGTCATCGTTACCACAGCAATCGAGCTCAAAGCTCCGACCGATGCAGGACTGCTCAATGGGATCTTGCTCAGCACGATTACCAGCGCCGTGCTCTTCGTCATTTCGACCCGTCTGATCACAAAACACACCGGTCGTGGCCGCATGATGGTGGTATAAGATTGCCCTGCGTGTCGCGTCACCGTTCGCCATCCGCCGACATGCAACGCTGACACGCAGCGCGGGCTGATACGATTTTTTCTTCGTCTTATCCATCTGCTCAGACTACCGTGGCAACAGCACTACCAAAACTCGATTTGACAACGCACCTCTTCATCGGGTATATTGCTGTTCGTAAGTGATGCGCAACCAGGCATTACGAGCCGGAGTGGCGGAATGGCAGACGCGATGGTCTCAAAAACCATTGAGGGCAACTTCATGTGGGTTCGACTCCCACCTCCGGCACCAATCATCACGGG
>CAIPUQ010000555.1 GCA_903868295.1 uncultured Roseiflexaceae bacterium | reverse complement strand
TGGCATGGCGCAACGCGGGCTGGCTCGGGCTCGACCGGTTTGCGTTGCCGCTGGTGGGCACCCCGTGGCAGTCCGGCGCGGTCTTTGATCACGCCAAAGCGTAGCATCTTCGGCGAATTCTCATCAACTGTCTCGACGGCGGAACGTACGTCAAAAAAAACGACCACCACACGCCTTGCGTGCGGTGGTCGCTCGTATGCGCGGCACTGTTATGCCAGCAGTGTTTCGACCAGGACACGCCCAATGGCGTCGCTGCTTTTGGCCAACGATCCGTTGCAGCCGACCATCGTCGCGACCTGCGCGTGTACCTTCGTTATCTGTGGGACCCCGCTCGGGGTGCGGGTGATGACGCAAGGGACCGACTGAAAGCTGAGCCAGTCGATGCCGCGGAACAACGACTGGATCAAACCAATCTGCGCCGCGTGGGTTGCACTGGCATCGCCTGCGCTGACCCATTGACGGAGTGCTGCAGGTGTCTCGAAGAACGCATCGTAGACACTATTGCTGCCCAGTTTGAGATACCATTTGCCGTCCGGATATTTGACCGGCGGCGTCAAATACGCATCCGAGATAATATCTGATTGGCAGTCGATCATCATGCTGGGCATATCGCGCAGGGCCTGGGCCTGGGCGGTCGAGACTTCTGCGAGGGTGACGGTTTCGCTTTTGATGGTATGGGCAATCGGCGACGGCAAGAGTCCACTCAGGCCGCTATACGCCCCGGCAGCGATGATGGCTCGGTGTGCGCGGTATGTCTGCCCCGCCGCAGTGCGCACCGTGACCTCCGTGGCCGTTGGGACGACCGTCGTGACAATGTCGCGTTCGAGCTGGGCGCCGTGTTGGACCGCCAGCACGAGGTGGGCAGCGACCATGCGGCGTGGATTGATGATCCCCGATGGGGGGCCGTCGTAGACGCCTGCATACGGCAAATCAGCAGCCAACATGGGGAACTGTGTGGTCATGCTGCCCATTGCGTAATCGGTGTAGCGAAAGCCCAATGCTGCTTCGAGGTCGGGCCGAATGCGGGTGTAACTGAAGTGTTCGAGGGATGCACTCAGGCTGAGCGTCCCGCAGGGATGATAAAAATCAATCCCGCTGCGCTGTTCGATGTCACGGTAGCGCTCCATCGACTCCCACGCCCAGCGCGCGAGTTCGACGTTGCGTGCTGACCGATGCGCCAAGCGCCCTTGGTCATAATGACTACTCCACACTTGGTGCGTCGCCCGCGGGGCTTCGTTGGGACCAATGATTCGTACTTGCATGCCACGACGACTAGCGTGGTGTGCGGCTGCCGCACCTATTGGTCCAGCCCCGATGACAATGACGTCGTCCATAGAAGACCGCTCCGCTGAATGCGTACACAATGAATCCCATTATACCGATTGGTATACTACGCAAAACCTCTACATCTCACGTTTCTTTTGTTTGCAGAACGAGATATTTCCGTCGAAGAGGACAAGCATTCTGCGATACAGACCGCCCCCAGCGGCATGCGAACGGCCGTCGTGGCGGTGGTTTATGTTACAATACACGGTACGTACGTGCGGCAGCGCGCGGCGTTGCTGTGGTATGAGATGTGACCGTTACACCGGGGGTCGAGATGTTTGCAGAGATGACCGAGCGTCGCCGGCAGATACTCAAACTGGTCATACAAGAATATGTCGCATCGTCCGCACCTGTCGCGTCTGAACATTTGGTTCGCCGCTATGGGATGACGGTCTCTTCTGCGACGATTCGCAACGAATTGGCAGCACTCGAGGATCTCGGCTACTTGACGCACTTTCATACATCTGCAGGGCGCGTGCCCACCGACGCAGGGTATCGGTTTTTTGTCGAAAACCTGATGGATCGGCCGTCGTTGGCGACGCACGAAGAACACGCCATCCGCCAGCAGTTTTTGACGGCACACACCACGCTAGATCAGTGGATTCACATGGCGGGTGCGGTGATGGCACGTACTGCCCAAAACGTTTCGGTCGTGGTGCCTCCCCGTGGTCCGGTTGTGCGGTTGCGCAATGTGCATCTCGTGCCCATCCACGACACGGTTATTTTGGCAGTGATGGTCTTGCACGATGGGATGGTACGCCAACAAACGTTTGTGACCGACCATCCGCAGCCCATCGACGAGTTGCAGCGACTCGCCAATGTGATGAATGCCCTGTGTCACGATGCATCAGTAGGCCAAATCCGCGACCGGATGGATGCGGTAACCGACACGAATCCTGGGCTGTTGCGCCAGGTCGTCGATCTGGTCTGTGCAACCCTGCGCATCTATGACGATGCGTTGTCGATTGATATCCGTTCCGATGGACTGCTCGAGATGTTCAATCAGCCCGAGTTTGCCCACACGGATCGTGTCAAACACATGCTCGAACTCGTGCAGTCGAGCGGTGCACTCGCCCCGCTCATCCCACAAATCACCCAGAGTGATGGGGTGCAAGTGTTCATCGGGGCAGAGTCGCAACGTCCTGACCTGCGTGAAGTGAGCATGGTCCTCGCACGCTATGGGATGGACAACGAGATGGTCGGCGTGTTGGGGGTGGTTGGACCGACCCGCATGCCGTATGCACGTGCCATCGCGACCGTCCGCTATATCGCGGGCGTGATGAGTGATTTGGTCTATGAACTACACGGCGAATCGCGTGCAGAACGTGATGCTTCTATCCATGGTTTACCGAACGGAGAATGACATGACGACGAACCCCATCCCCGAACAACACGACGAAACCCCCCAAGAGGCACCTGTGTCTTCTGATCTGCAGGCGCGGATTGATGCCCTCGAAAAAGAAGTCGCCGAGCACAAAGATGCATACTTGCGTGCCACTGCTGATTACAAGAACCTCAAGCGCCGCTATGATGCCGAGCGCATCGAACTGATATCGCGGGCTGGTGCGTCATTGTTGCTCAAGCTTCTCCCGGTGGTCGATGACATCGAGCGTGCGGTTGCCAGTGTCACCCCTGATGTAGAGGGGACCTTGTGGTACAAGGGGTTCCGCCTCATCCCGCAGAAGTTCCAGAATCTGCTCGACAGCGAAGGGGTCACTACCGTTGCCGCTGTTGGGCAGCCGTTTGACCCCAACGTCCACGAGGCCATTGCCTACGAGCCCTGCGATGCAGACAAGGACGGACAAGTGGTTGCCGAGTTGCAGCGTGGCTATTTGTTGCGCGACAAAATTCTGCGCCCTGCCATGGTCAAGGTCGGCCAAAAAACCACGTAATTTGACAGGGGGCAGGTGCACATCGGTGCATTTGGGCGTTTTGTAGACGTATGACGAGGAATGCATGTCGAAAGTCATAGGAATCGATCTGGGCACCACCAATTCGGTCATGGCGGTCATGGAGGGTGGCGAACCCACCATCATCCCCAACGCAGAAGGTTTGCGTCTGACACCGTCGGTCGTTGCATTCAGCAAATCAGGCGAACGCTTGGTTGGTCAGATTGCCAAGCGCCAAGCGGTGGTCAATCCCGAACAGACGGTCTTCTCGGCGAAGCGCTTCCTCGGGAGAAAATACGCGGATGCAGACGTGCAATCCGACACGAATATGGTGCCCTACCATCTGGTGAGTGCAGAAAACGGTGATGTCAACATCACCTTGACGGGACGCAACTATGCCGTCCCCGAGATTTCTGCCATGGTGCTCCAGAAACTCAAACTCGATGCAGAAGCGTTTCTCGGTGAACCCGTCACCCAAGCCGTAATTACTGTGCCTGCGTATTTCAACGATGCACAGCGCCAAGCGACCAAAGATGCTGGCCGTATCGCCGGGCTCGAGGTGTTGCGCATTATCAACGAACCGACGGCTTCGGCGTTGGCCTATGGACTCGACAACAACATCACCAACCAGACCATTGTGGTCTACGACATGGGTGGTGGGACATTCGACGTCTCCGTCCTCGAGCTGAACGACAACATGTTTGAGGTACTGGCCACCAACGGCGACACCCACCTCGGCGGTGATGACTTCGACGAACGTATCGTCAATCACCTCATCGACATCTTCAAAAAAGACACCGGCATCGATGTGCGTGGTGATCGGACCGCGTTGCAGCGCATGCGTGAAGCAGCCGAAAAAGCCAAGATGGAGCTGTCATCGGTGATGAAGAGCGAAATCAACTTGCCGTTCATCGCAGCCGATGCAGCCGGGCCGCGCCATTTGACGGTCGAACTCACCCGTGCGAAGCTCGAGTCGCTGACCAAGGATTTGGTCGAGCGGTCATTGGAACCTGTGCGCATAGCGCTGGCTGATGCACAACTCAAGCCGAGCGATATCGAAGAAGTGGTCCTTGTGGGCGGTCAGACGCGTATGCCGGCCATCCAAACAGCCGTCAAAAAGTTCTTCAAAAAAGACCCACACAAAGGGATCAACCCAGACGAAGTGGTGGCCATTGGGGCTGCCATCCAGGCAGGGGTGTTGTCGGGCGAAGTCCAGGATGTGCTGTTGCTCGACGTCACGCCGCTGACCCTCGGTATCGAGACGTCCGGCGGTGTGATGACCACGTTGATCCCGCGCAATACGACGGTCCCGACCCTCAAGAGCCAAGTGTTCTCGACTGCACAAGACAATCAGCCTGCAGTAGAAGTCCACGTCTTGCAGGGGGAACGGGTCGAGGCAATCAACAACAAACTCCTCGGGAATTTCATCTTGGACGGGATTCCGGCAGCCAAACGTGGCAGCCCAAAGATTGAAGTCACGTTTGACATTGATGCAGACGGCATCATGAATGTCCGTGCGCGTGATGTCAACACAGACCGCGAACAACACATCACGATTACTGCTTCGTCTGGTCTTACCCAAGCCGAAATCGATGCACGCGTGGTCGAGGCTGCCGTGTATGCCGAAGATGACCGCCGCAAGCGGGACCTGGTTGCCCTCCAAAATCGCATCGAATCACTGGTCTACACTGCCCAGCGGATGATCGACGAAGACGATACAGTGTCGGATGCACGTAAAGCAATCCTGGCAGAAGCCATTACCGCGGTCAATGTTGCCTGGGAGAGTACGGATCTACAGGTGATCAGCAATGCAATAGCCGACATCACCATGGTGCTCCATGATGTACAGAACAAACATCGTGCCGACGCCCAAAGCATTACTGATGAAATCAATCAGATAGACCCTGCGAACGCGCTTGCCCCTTCACAATTACTCAGTAGCTTGCTCGATCGGATTCGATCACGCTGACTCATGGTGGGATCAATACATATGCCTGGTAGGAAGACGAGATGAGCAATAAACGCGACTACTATGAGGTCCTTGGCATTGCCCGCGATGCAAGCCCTGATGATATACGCAAAGCATACCGCGCCCTTGCACGCAAATTTCATCCTGATGTGAACAAAGAAGCAGACGCAGAGTCGACCTTCAAAGACATCAACGAAGCCAACTCGGTCCTCTCTGATCCCGAAAAGCGCGCCATCTACGACCGATTTGGGCACAACGGTCCTCAAATGGGTGGTGGTGGCGGTGATCCGTTTGGCGGCGAAGATCCGTTTTCTGCTATTTTCGAATCATTCTTTGGTGGAGCGGGTGGTGGACGCGGTCAGCGCGGCCCGAAATCCGGCGCAGACCTGAAGTATGTCCTCAAGCTTAGCTTCGAAGAGGCGGTATTTGGGGTCGAAAAGACCATCGAATATCGACGCCAAGAAACCTGCGGGTCGTGCCGTGGGAACGGTGCCCAAGAGGGGACCGAGCCGACCAGGTGTACGCGCTGTAATGGCACGGGCGAAGTGCGGCAACGCTCGCCGATCTTCAACATGGTCACCGTGATGGCCTGCGATACCTGTCGCGGCGAGGGTGTCGTGATTGCCATCCCGTGCCGTGAATGTCGTGGTGATGGTCGGGTACGCACCTTGCACACCCTCAATCTCAAGATTCCCGCCGGCATTGATAGCCAGTCACAGCTCCGCATGACCGGTGAAGGTGAAGTAGGCCCGCGTGGGGGACCATTCGGCAATCTGTATGTGGTATTCGAAATCCAACCGCATGCGTATTTTCGCCGTCAAGAGAACGACATCATCTACGAAATGTCGGTCAATGTGGCACAGGCAGCCCTGGGTGCGACGCTGACAATCCCAACGTTGGATGGCAGCGAACCACTCAAAATCAACGCAGGTATGCAATCCGGGACATCGTTCCGACTGCGTGGCAAAGGTGTTCCAATGCTCAGGGCAAATGGCCGTGGAGATCAGATAGTGGTTGCCAAGGTTGTTATCCCCGAGAAGCTGTCCGAAGAACAGCGTGTGCTGTTTACGGCGTTGGCTCATACGTTCTCACCCTCGACCAGCACCAATGCGGGGAACGCAGGTCAACAAGACGGGGCCGCCCCGGATGACGAGGGAATCTTAGACCGCATCAAGAGTGCACTAGGCTTATAACATGACAGAACTCATCTATGGTCGCAATGCTGTCCGTGAAGCCTTGCGTGCGCAACGACGTGTGCCCCAACGCCTGTTGGTTGCCAATGGCGCACAGATAACCGGTACATTGGCTGACGCGGTTGCTCAGGCCAAAGAGCAAAACGTCCCCGTCGAAATGGTCGACAAACGGTTGCTCGAGTCGCGCCTCCATGGCCTCAACCATCAAGGCGTCATCCTCGAATGTAGTGAATACCCCTACAGCGATCTCGACGATATGTTGTCGGTTGCCAAAGCGCGCAATGAAATGCCGTTCATTCTGCTCCTTGATCACCTCCAAGACCCCCAAAATCTGGGCACGCTATTGCGCACTGCCGAAATTGTGGGGATGCATGGTGTTATCATCCCCGGTCGTCGTGCTGCCGAGATAACCCCTTCTGTGGTCAATGCATCGTCCGGTGCAGTCGAGCATTTGCACATTGCCGTGGTGACCAATCTGGCGCAGAGCATCGAAAAGCTCCAGAAGCACGGTGTGTGGGTTGTTGGGGTCGAAGACGACGAAAAGGCACAGTACTACGATCAGGCCGATCTCAATATGCCGCTCGCAGTCGTCTTGGGATCCGAAGGTTCTGGGATGGCGCGGTTGACCCGCGAACGCTGCGACTTTATGGTCAAACTGCCGATGCATGGCCAGATTCAATCCCTCAACGTGGCTGTCGCCGGATCGGTTGTGTTGTACCACGCGCTCCATGCCCGCAGCAGTGCCAAGTAGTAGACCCGCACGAAAGGAACCACAATGACATTGACCACACAGGCACAAGCGATTGTCCACGAGTGGGTCAGCTCTGAGGTGCTCCGCAAGCACTGTGGAGCAGTTGCCGCTTCGATGGCATATGTGGCTGCCAAAACCAACCAGGACGTTGATCTATGGGAAGCGACCGGGTGGTTGCACGACATGGATTATGAACGGCACCCAACTCTCGAAGATGCCGAAAACGCACATCCCTTTGTGGGAGTGCGCTTTCTGCGCCAGAACGGCTGGAGCGAAGACATCTGCAGAGCGATTTTGTCGCATGCAGATTACTCCGGCGTGTCGCGCGATTCGATGCTCGAAAAAACGCTGTATGCGGTCGATGAGTTATCGAGTTTTGTGGTTGCGGTCGCTCTCGTGCGCCCCAGCAAGAACATCGCCGATGTCGATGTCGCAGCGGTAAAGAAAAAGATGAAGGACAAAGCGTTCGCCCGGGCGGTGAACCGTGACGATATTGCCCACGGCGCAGCTGGGCTGGGCGTCGAGGTCGATGACCTTATTACAGACGTCATTGCAGCCTTGACCGCGCGGGCGGCAACGCTGGGCATTGCAGGCGTTCCCACACACTAAGCCACAGACCCCCCGTCGACGGGGACAATCGCACCGGTGATGAAGCTTGCAGCTGCGCTACTCAAAAAGAGCGCGGCTGCTGCTATTTCGGCGGGTTCACCATAGCGGCCCATCGGTGTGCCTGCAGTCAACGCACTGCGCACCTGTTCGGCCGATGAATACTGCTCGAGATTGCGTACCATCGCCGTGTCAGTCGGTGCCGGACAAATCGCATTGACGCGGACGTTTCGGGTTGCAAAGGCTTTGGCGGCCGATTTGGTGATGCCGATGACTGCATGTTTGCTGGCTGAGTAGCCGACGATTCGTGGACTCCCTGCGAGGCCTGCATTGGATGCGATGTTGACGATTGCCCCGGTTGTGCCTGCGGCAAT
>CAIPUQ010000554.1 GCA_903868295.1 uncultured Roseiflexaceae bacterium | reverse complement strand
TGTATAATTCAGACACAGCGAAAGGATTGCGCATGTTTGTCAATCAAAATTCCCTTATCATCCTCCTGGTACTGGTCCTCGGCGGCACGGTTTGGTGGGCAAATACCGCCGGTTGGTCGATGGTCCCCATGGCAGTTGTTGCACTGGTTGTGTTTGGATTTGTTGCGATGGGTGTGTATGCACAGCGGAACGCTACGACGGATGTGCCGGCTATTCTCAAAGCGGGTAAACCGGTCCTCGTCGAGTATTACTCCGAATTCTGAATGGGTTGCGTTATATCGAAGCCCATCGTGAATGGGATTGAACAAGACTACGGCAAAAACCTCCAAGTCGTGCATCTCGATGCGCGTAATGCTGATAACCGCGCCATCGCTGCACAGATCGGCGTACTCATGACGCCAACCTATGTGCTCTTCGACGCAAAAGGGACGGAAGTCTGGCGTGCCGCAGGTGCGTTCAGTCGACCACAATTCGATACCATCGTGGCCACTTTGGGTGTGGAGGTACCACGGTAATGAAGAGCATGAGCGCATTTCCTTCACGACGATCGATGGTTGTTAGTACGGGCGGGTCTGTTGCAACCAGTCATCCCTTGGCAGCCCAGGCCGGGTTGCAGATGTTGGCACAAGGCGGAACGGCCGCCGATGCAGTCATCGCGGCTGCAGCAGTACTCAATGTCGTCGAACCGATGAGTACGGGGATCGGCGGCGATGCATTTGCCTTGGTCTACGATGCAAAAACCAAAGCCGTTACTGCATTGAACGGCAGCGGGCGTGCGCCACAGAGCTTGACGCGTGATGTGTTCCATGCCCAAGGCCACAAGACCATCCCACTCAACGGCGTGCTTCCTATAACGGTGCCTGGTGCAGTGGCAGCCTGGGAAGACCTCATTGCTGCGCACGGAAATTTGTCGTTCGAACAGATCCTCGCACCCGCGATCAACTATGCCCGAAATGGTTTTGCAGTGAGCGAAATCATCGCACGTGGGTGGGCCAAGGCCGAAGCCAAGTTGCGCCTTCACCCCGATGCAGAACGCATCTTCTTGCCGAACGGCTCAGCTCCGACGCTCGGCCAGCGGTTTTTTCAACCGGAACTTGCCACGACGTTCGAAGCAATTGTGGCAGGTGGTGCAGAGTCGTTTTATCGCGGAGCGCTTGCCGACCGTATCGTCGCAGCACTCGCACGTGACGGCGCGTTCTTGAGCAAAGCCGATATGGCCGCACATCGGTCCGAGTGGGTTACCCCGGCGCATGCGTCCTACCGCGGCTATGACGTCTACGAATGCCCACCCAATGGCCAAGGTTTGACTGCATTGATTGCACTGCGGATGCTCGAAGGGTTTGATCTGACCCAGTACCCACCACATTCTGCCCAAGCCTTGCACATCCAAATCGAGACCATGCGGTTGGCGTTTGCCGACGCGGCGCGCTACATTGCCGACCCTGCGTTCATGGATGTGCCTGTTGAGGCGCTACTGTCCGATGCGTACATCACACCACGCCGTGCATTGGTCGACATGAATGCGGTTTCTGAGGTCCATGCGGGCGAACTTCCCATCTCGAACGACACGGTGTACATTACCGCGGTCGATCAGTGGGGCAATGCGGTTTCGTTTATCAATAGTTTGTACTACGGGTTTGGTTCTGGTGTCGTTGCAGGGGATACCGGCATTTGCATGCAAAACCGGGGTGCGTGCTTCGTCCTTGCGGATAATCACCCCAACGCATTAGAACCGGGTAAGCGACCATACCACACGATTATTCCGTGCATGGTCACCAAGGACGACGCAATGTGGGCGAGTTTCGGCGTCATGGGTGGGTTCATGCAACCCCAAGGGCATGCCCAAATGCTGGTCAACATGATTGATTATGGGATGAACCCACAAGAAGCACTCGATGCTCCGCGCTACGAACTCCTCGAACCATACGAAGGCAAAAAGACCCTCGCACTCGAGCACTCCGCTGATGTCCAAGATGCGTTGCGCGCACTGGGACACGAGATCATTGCTGCAGAGGTCGGTGGTTTCGGAGGTGGGCAGATCATTGTGGTTGAGGACGGTGTTGCGTACGCAGGATCGGACCCGCGCAAAGACGGTGCGGCAGTAGGGCTGTAGGTATGATGGGATTTGCACGACGGATGTTTGTTCACGTACAACCATTGTTCCGCTCTCTGCTCCTCGCCGGAATACTGCTTTCGAGTTGTCAACTCCCGCCGACCGTCCAATCGCTGTTTTCGACCGAACCCGTCATCCCACGGGGTGGGAGTGTGGCGATTGCGCTGCCTGATGAGCTTACCACCGTACAGCCGTGGAATGTCACAACCCGTGCAGCAGAAGTGTTTGTCACGATTTCGCACGCAGGGTTGATGCGGCTCGACCGAAATGGAACCCCGCAGCCAGAATTACTGGAGCGCTGGGAGGCCAATCCTGCAGGCACGGTCGTCACCGCGACGTTGAAGGCCGATCTCAAATGGTCTGATGCGACACCACTGACCAGCGCAGATGTCGTGTACACCTACCAAACACTGCTCGCGTTCGCCCCTACCACACCACTGCTCCGGGAGATGCGTGGCATTGACCGTGTCGAAGCGGTGGATCCAGCGACCGTGGTCTTTACGTTACCCGCCCCGTATGCACCGCTGATGAGTCTCTGGGCGCTCCCGGTGCTGCCCATGCATGTGGTCGGGACACAACCTATCGAAACACTGAATCTCGTCTCTTTGACGGTCGGTGCAGGTCCGTTTGTCTTTGCCGAAAAAGACGAAGCTGGTTCGTTCCACCTCCGTGCGAATCCGTTGTATGTACGTGGTGCTCCTTTTCTCGATGAAATTCACCTTCTGCCTGCACAATCGTCGACTGATGCGATGCGTGCGGTGTCTGCAAAAACGATTCAGATTGCTGAATTAGAAGGTCCATGGAGTGTCGAGCAGCCAGCGACTGTGAGTACCGCGCGTGTGGTGCAAAATGAACTGATGGCTTTGGTGCTCAACGTGCGCAGCAAACGACTCTTCTCAGATCCTGCGTTGCGTCAGGTATTACGCGCTGCGACGGATGTGCCCAAGGCAGTCCAAGAGGGTGCAGGTTTGACACACCTTGCCGTGGATACCATGAGTATCCCCAATCATCCGTTTGCCGTAAGTGTCCCCGTCAGCAACACGCTTGACGTCACACCAGCACTCGCTGCTGCAGGATGGACATGGGACAGCGAGCAAAAGCAGTTTCTGCGCGAGGAAGTACCCCTTGTCATCAGACTCAGTGTCGATCAAACCAACCAAGCAGCAATGCGACTCGCTGAAACGTTGGCTACACAATGGCGTCGTTTGGGGGTATCTGTTGAATTGACCTCGTCAGATCGTCAGACATACCTCAATCAATTCATCCCGCCGTTTGCGTACGATGTCGCCATCGTCACCTGGGCGAACGGTCGAAGTAGCAGTGTCTATGCAGATACGTTTTTGTACGACGGGAGCAACGTCGCGTTGTTCGATAGTGCGTTGATAAATCCCGGTATGCCGGATATCAGTGCGACGCTGAACCTCCCCGGATACAGTAATCCCGAATTCACCGCATTACAAAATCGAGCACTGCGTACCTATGACACCACAGCACGTGCGTCCATCGAACGCCAGGCAATTTTGATCGCGCTGGAAAGTGCTGCAATCATCCCTATTGCTCGCCCGGTGCACACAACGGCGTGGCAATCAGGTATTGCCACGCCAGTAGGGGGACTCGTCTTAGATACCCCTTGGTATCTGTTTGGGGTGGAACAGTGGTATCGTACGGCTGATTAGTCGTCGTACCCGATGAAGCGCAACGCGGTCAGGGCAAGACTCCGTGCGACGGTCACGATGTCTTCGATGGGAACATACTCGTCGGGTTTGTGTGCAAGGCGCACATCACCGGGTCCATACATAATCGTCGGCATCCCGCCCTGGTGCACCAACAGACGCATGTCTGCGCCGTAGGTCATCCCTTCGAT
>CAIPUQ010000553.1 GCA_903868295.1 uncultured Roseiflexaceae bacterium | reverse complement strand
TGGGCATGGCGCTGATTTTTGTCTCGATCCTATTACCCACCCTCACCAAAAAAGCCGACGCCTAAGCAAAGGACATCACATGCAGATTTCGCAGATGAATTGGATGCAAGTCGAAGCATACCTGCAGCGCGACGACCGCTGTGTGTTGCCCCTCGGGAGCACCGAGCAGCACGCCTACCTCAGCCTGAGCGTCGACAGTATTTTGGCCGAAACATGCGCCAAAGATGCCGCCGAGCCGCTGGGTGTGCCGGTCTTCCCAGTGGTGAGCTATGGCATGGCCCCGTACTTCCAATCCTACCCGGGCACCATCACCCTCCGCATCGACACATATATCAGTCTGGTGCGCGACATCCTCAACAGCATGTACCATTCGGGGTTTCGCCGCATCGTCATCGTCAACGGCCACGGCGGCAACAGCCCGGTCGACGGCCTGGTGCTCGAATGGATGGCCGACCACCCCGGCACGCAGGTCAAGTTCCACAATTGGTGGCGTGCCCCCAAGACGTGGGCTACGGTCAAAGCAACCGATCCGCTCAGCAGCCACGCATCATGGATGGAAAACTTCCCTTGGACGCGCCTGCCCGGCGTGACCATGCCCACCACCCAAAAGGTCTACCCCGATCGCACCGGCCAGGTCAACTTGGTGGGCGACAAGATGCGTGCCTACTACGGCGACGGCAACTACGAAGGCGTGTACCAACGCCCCGACGACGAGATGCTCGCCATCTGGGACGTCGCTGTCAGCGAGACGCGGTCCCTCATCAGCGATGGCTGGGACAGCTAAATCAACAGTGCAACCGGTTGCATTTTCCACAATTGTGGACTTTACACACCATGTTCGTTGCGAGTCGCTATTTCGATACATATTCGTATTTGTGCTAATGTTATTCGTTTTTGACAAAACAACGACACATGCATCAATCCCCGAGCGTCGCGGGTTGTTTGACGCAGAGAGGCCTCATGCAGATAGCATTTACAGACCAGACGGTCATCGTCACGGGAGCAGCCCACGGCTTCGGGCGGGCGATAGCGCAGGCATTTGCGGCACGCGGCGCCAATGTGTGGGCGTGTGATTTGATCGCAGCCGAGCTCGCCGAAACAGCGGCGTTGTGTCGTGCCGCCGGTGGGCGTTGCACCGTGCGCACGGTCGATGTGACCCAGCCGGCAACGGTCACGGCGTTCGTCGGCGAGGCTATCGCCAGCGCAGCCAGCGGCCACATTGATGTGTTGGTGAACAATGCCGGCGGGGTCTTGGGCCAAGTGGGCCAGCCGCTCGAGCAGGTAACGTACGAGCAGTGGAATGCAATCATCGCGGTCAATATGTCAGCGGCGTTTTATTTTGCACAGGCGGCGGCACCGGGGATGAAGCAGGCCCGCAACGGCCGCATCATCAATATCTCGAGCGGCGCCGGATTGGGACCGAGCCTGACGGGCATCCAGGCTTACGCAACGGCCAAGGCCGGCCAGATCAACCTGACGCGCCAGCTTTGCCATGAGCTCGGGCCGTACAACATCACGGTCAACAATATCGCACCGGGGTTTGTGCTGTCGAACGCCAACACCCAACGCCAATGGGATGCGTACGGCCCCGAGGTGCAACAGAACCTGGTGCAATCCATTGCTCTCCAGCGCCTCGGCCAACCCAACGACATCGCGCATGGGGTGCTCTTTTTGGCGTCGGATTACGCGGGTTGGATCAGCGGCCAGGTCATTTCGATCGATGGGGGGAAATGATTTTTTTGCGGATTGGGTGTCCCGGTGTCCCGGCGTCCC
>CAIPUQ010000552.1 GCA_903868295.1 uncultured Roseiflexaceae bacterium | reverse complement strand
TCGGCGATGTGTCTCGGTATGCTGTTGAATAAGTGACATCCGTACTGTTGAAAAAACATAATCGATCATATGCGTAAGTCAATTCGTGTGGTGTGCTCATGTATATCCTTCTCTACTTAACGGTTGCAATGACTGTTGTTTTGTCAAAAGTAACAAGAACCAATCGTTTCGTCAAACGTACTGCGTCCGAATGAAAAACACCAGAAATGACGTAGTAGCCACATAATGACAGGATTTAATCCCACATATGTGGATACACAACACGCTGTTCGTATATTATGGCAACAACACATACAAACCGAGTACGTCCATCGGCAGCACAGGATGGACCACTTGATAGCGATGCGACGGCATCATGGTGCTGAAGCGCTCGTGTGATGCTACCAGTCGCTCTGATTGGACCGTCGCCAACGCGTCGATGTGTGGATCCATCGTCGCGAAATCGTTGAGCGCATCGGTGACGAACTGTGCCTGCGATTGTGGGGACAGATTCTGCGTCGGGCGAGCCGTCATCAGCAGCGTTTTCGCACTGCTGTGATCAAGCCATACACGCTGTGCCTGTGTACCACTCCAACCCCACAAGAGCATTTCTTCGGCGACAATTTGATGCTTTTTGTTGGTTGGTGCAATCACATTGCGACAGCGCAACATGGCAATGACGGTACGTGACTGGACCGCATCGGTACGAATCACGGCAGCACGCGCTGCCCGCATCGGACTGCGTTCAATCGTATGTGCCAGCACCAGCTGACAGAGGTGTTCGACCATCGCATGATTGCGACCGAGGTAGACGGCTCCGCGCGGGGTGGGCGACGCGAACGAAATATGGATTCCGTCGCGATAGCCGAACAAGGCACCGAGGGCTTGTGGGAGCGTCCCGTTCAGCCTGTAGCGATGGGTGTTTGCATCGAGTTGGGTTACTTGCATCCCCCAGATATCACGGAGTGTCGTCGTCACGAAGCGTTCTACCGCAGCCGGGTCACCAAGGGCTTCGTCGACCGCTTTGAGATCTTGTTCGATGTCGGCATTGGTGATGGTGTGTTGGGCAAACATCGACCGCGTCCGTGCTTCACGGTCCGCTGCTGCCTGCAAGTCGCGACTGATTGCATCGTGTTGCGCAATGACATCGGGGAACTCTTGGAAGAGTTGCATCTGTTCACCGCCCCGTACACGTTTGGTGGGGTTGGTCAGGAGCGACCTGGTGATGGTGTCGATGATGGATTGCGAGTCTGCGGGGAACGCCACATGCACACCCGTCGCCTTACGGATTTCGCGCACTTTGCGGATGAGTACCTCCAGCACAATCGCGTCGATGTCCGAGTCGCTGTAGAGCAAGCAGGTTTTGACCACTGGTGCTTGCTGGCCGAACCGATCGATACGACCTTCGCGTTGTTCGATTCGATTCGGATTCCACGGCAGGTCGTAGTGAACCACCGCAGAGAATGCGTCTTGGAGGTTAATACCCTCACTCAAACAATCGGTCGCAATCAAAAGCCGTTTATCGGAGATGCTGAGCGTCGCGATGCGTTGGCGACGCACGTCGTCTGGGTCTTCGCTGGTAACGACGGCGATTTCGATACCCTTCGCACCGGGTCCAGTCAATAACCCAGGCAGATGCTGACCCACATAGTGCGCAGTCAAGATATACCGACAAAAGATGACCGGGTGAAACCCCTGCGCAAGCAGCTGGTTGACGTGCTGCGCCAATTGCACCAGTTTGCTGTCGTGCGCCGGGCCAGCCAATGCCTCGATGCTCGAGCGCAAATCGCGGAGCCGACGTTTTTGCCGATCATCCCAATCCGTCTGTTCCGACAATTCGGTCGGCTCTGCATCACTGTCGAGGAATGCGTCACTGTCGCCGACTGGATTCGGGATGTCTTCGAAGAGGGCACTATCGCCGTCTTCAGGCACACCGAGGTTCGTCAGGCGGGTCGTGAGCACCGCGGCGCCGGCAGCGGGGCTCGAAATAGACGCGCGCAACATCGCCAGGGCCGTCCAATAACGCACCCGCTGTTGGTGCTTGCCGCCGCTGTCGTTGGCCACCATCGTGCGGGTGAATTCGAGGAGCTGGTCGAACCAGGCTGCATAGGCGCGGCTGAGCGGGTAACGCACTTCGATGGCGTCACGGAGCGGGAACGGCCGTTCAGTGCCCAGCCACTGCAACACATCACCGCGTTTGCGCTGGACGAAGTGTTTGGCGATGGAGCGCCGTTGGGTGTCTGTGGCTGTTGCCAAATCAATCGTGGCGTATTCGGGTCTGAGGAGCTTGAGCAAGGATTGGAATTCTTCGGGCTTGCCGCTGTGCGG
>CAIPUQ010000551.1 GCA_903868295.1 uncultured Roseiflexaceae bacterium | reverse complement strand
AGCGATGTGCTCCCCAAGGGTTGGGTTTCTCTGCGTGCCGAAAACGGATCGCTGTCGATGGAATGGGATGTTGCTGACGTGCCGCAATTGGCCATCTGGTTCAATGCAGGAGCGTGGTCAGCAGACGGCGGGACGCCGTATTACAACATGGGGATCGAGCCGGCAATTGGAGTGTATGACCCATTGTCGGATGCATATACCAAAACAACCACCTATGCCACGCTCGCCCCGGGTCAGCACCGTTGTTGGCAGGTGCGGGTGTGTATCGATGCAGACACAAAAGGAGCCTGACGTGATCAAGATTGCGGAGTTTTTGCCACCCACACCATCGATGTTGTGGACACTCTCGAAGCAGTGTGGTGTTGACTATGCGGTCGGTGGTTTGCCATTCGGCGACCCGATGAACGGGACCGATGGTGCCTGTGACTATCTGCCACTGTTGCGCATGAAGCAGAAGTATGAGGACGGCGGGTTCAAGCTCGAAGTGATTGAAGCACGCCCACCATTGAACCTCGCCAAGCGCGGGTTGCCTGGTCGTGATGCCGAAATCGACGTCGCCTGTGCGCTCATCGAAAACATGGGTCGCCTCAAAATTCCCGTCTGGTGCTACGAATGGATGACTGACTTCAACTGGATGCGCACCGCCACGACGACCCCATCACGTGGTGGCAGTGTGGTTACCAGCTACGACCATAGTTTGATGGCAGATGCCCCAAACACCGAGCTTGGTCCTATCAGTGAAGAAGAACTCTGGACGAACCTCGAGTACTTCATGAAGCGTATCGTCCCCGTGGCCGAAAAAGCCGGGGTCAAGCTGGCCATGCATCCCGATGATCCACCGCGTTCACCCATCCGCGGCGTGGGCCGCATCATGCGCACCGTTGATAACTACCAGCGCCTGATCGACATGATCCCGAGCCCGGTCAACGGCATCACCATGTGCCAAGGCAACTTCACCTTGATGACCGATGATTTGCCTGCGGCGATTCGCAAGTTCGGCAAGCAGAACAAGATTTTCTTCGTCCACTTCCGTGATGTCATCGGCAACAAGGATAAGTTCGAAGAATCATGGCACGACGCAGGCAAAACCGACATGACCGCATGTATGCAGGCATACAAAGACATCAATTTCAATGGTGTGTTGCGCCCTGACCACGTGCCGACTGTCGCTGGTGATAGCAACGAAAACGCCGGCTACTCTGCATTTGGACGTTTGTACGCCATCGGCTACATTCGTGGTCTGCGTGAAGTCGTGTGGGGCGAAAAAGGGAACTAACCAAATCGCAACGGCGCGCGTCTGCTCCGCTTGTGAGGCAGGCGCGTTGACCGTCGGGATACACGGAGCAGACATGCGCATCGCGGTCACCGGTGGGAGTGGGAGTGTGGGCAAGCACGTTATTGCAAAAGCTGTCGCCATGGGCCACAGCGTGCGCAATATTGACCGTGTAGAAGCCCCAGAAGGGTCTATCCCCGCAGGAGTCGAGTACGTCAATGCAGAGCTGTCAGACTATCAGTCCTTCCATGATGCAATTGACGGATTCGATGTGTTGATTCACTTGGCAGCGATCCCCGCGCCCGGTGGATACCCTGAGCACGTGGTGCACAACAACAATGTCACCAGTAGCTACAACGCGTTGTTGGCAGCAGCCAAAGTTGGTATCAAGCGGGTTGTGCAGGCATCGAGTATCAATGCTATAGGCGCGGTGTATAGCCGTTGGCCGACGTATGAGTATTTGCCGGTAACGGAACTCCACCCGACGTACAGCGAAGACCCGTATAGCTTGTCGAAGTGGATCTGCGAGATACAAGGCGACGCGATGGCACGACGCTACGAAGACATGACCATTGCCTCGTTGCGCTTCCACTGGGTGGTCGCCAATCTCGAAATGGCACAGACCCGCGCCAACAACAATTCTGATTCAAACGCCAAACAGCTCTGGGCGTATACGCTGGCAGAATCTGCTGCCCGCGCGTGTCTGGCGATTTTGGATGCCCCCTACGTCGGTCACGAGGCGTTTTATATCGTGTCGCCGACGACAGTGATGGCCGAATCGACGCCCGATTTGATTACGCAGTGGTGGCCGAAGGTCCCATTGACGCAACCCATCAGCGGGCAACAAGGTGTGTATGACTGCAGCAAGGCGTTTCGGCTTTTGGGCTGGACGCATTGATTTCTGCGTAATTTTTTATGTGAAAGGGTACCCCCAATGACGTGGCATGTACAACCGACCCGTGAGGCAATGATTGCCCTGACGTCCGAGAACCCGTTCGAGCGTTTCGCCGATGGCCGCCCCAAAGTGCCCGATGATTTGATCGAGCGGATGAAGCTGGTCACCACCGAAGAAGCCTGGGGCACCCTGCGTCGCCATGGCTTCAACTTGCAGTTCGCTGGCAGTTGGAAAGAGACGCACCCCGGCAAAGTCACCGTCGGTCGCGCCGTCACCGCAGCCTTTGTGCCGCATCGCCCGGACTTCCACAAAGCCATCCAGGACTCCGGCATCGCCGCAGGCCGTGGCAAAATCGGTGGTCAGAACTCGTGGATTATCGAACAACTCGAGCGCAACGACGTGATGGTCTGTGACCTGTTTGGCAAAGTCAAAGACGGCACTTTGGTCGGCGACAATCTGGGCACTGCCGTTGCCAAGCGCACCCACGCCGGAGCCGTCATCGACGGTGGCGTCCGTGACCTGGCGGGTCTGGTCGAGCTGAACGATGTCAACTTCTATGTGCGCGGTTTTGATCCGACCGCTATTGCCGATGTGACCCTGTCGGGCATCAACATCCCGGTCCGTATCGACGGCATGACCGTGTTGCCAGGCGATGTCATTTTGGGCACGGCCACCGGCATCATCGTGATCCCACCACATTTGGTCAAAGAAGTGGTCGAAGAGTCCGAGAACACCCGGGTGCGTGACGAATTCGGCAAAATGCGCATCGGCGAAGGCAAATACACCAGCGGCGAAATCGACGTACCGACCTGGCGCGACGACATCGAAGCTGACTACACTGCATGGAAGAAAGCCAACAAAAAATGAGCAATCGTCCCGAAGATAACATCCGGCGTTCTTCGAACCCGAGCGACCTCAAAATCACCGACATGCGCATCGCCACCGTCGGCTGGGACCACTGGACGTTCAGCATCATCCGCATCGATACCAACCAGGGTATTAGCGGCTGGGGCGAAGTCCGTGACCTGGCGTCGGCCAAGTATGCGCTGATGCTCAAGAGCCGTCTGTTGGGCGAAAACCCCTGCAACATCGATCGCTTGTTCCGCAAGATCAAGCAATTCGGTCACCACGGTCGCCAAGGTGGCGGTGTCTCAGGGGTCGAAATGGCCATCATGGACCTGGCCGGCAAGGCATACGGGGTCCCCGCATACGCGTTGGCTGGTGGGCAACACCGCGACCGCGTGCGTATGTACTGCGACACCCCCAACGAACCCGATGGCGTATCGATGGGCAAACAACTCCAGGAGCGCATCTCGTGGGGCTTCACGATGCTCAAAATGGACGTCGGTATCCAACCGCTGATCGGCGTGCCCGGTGCATTGACCTATCCTGCGGGGATGTTGCCTACGGGCGACCGGACCCACTTCGACAAGATGCTCAACCTGCACACGCTGCAGCACCCGTTCACCCATGTGCGCATCACCCCCAAGGGGCTCGACATGATTGTCGAGTACGTCGCCCAAGTGCGCGAGACCGTCGGCTACGAAGTACCGATTGCTGCAGACCACTTTGGTCACATCGGCATCGACGACTGCATCCGCCTCGGCAAAGCACTCGAGCCATACAATTTGGCATGGCTCGAAGACCTGGTGCCCTGGCAGTTCACCGACCAGTGGGTCCAGCTCGAGCGCGAGTTGCACACACCGGTTTGCACGGGTGAAGATATCTACGCATTGGATGGCTTCAAACCCCTCATCGATGCCCGTGGTGTCAACATCATTCACCCCGATATGGCCACCAGCGGCGGGATCGTAGAGACCAAGCGCATCGGCGATTATGCCGCCGAGCGGGGCATTTCGATGGCTTTGCACATGGCCGGCACCCCCATCAGCACAATGGCCAGCGTCCACTGTGCAGCAGCCACCGAGAACTTCATCGCGTTGGAACATCACTTCTCCGAAGAGCCGTTCTGGAGCGACTTCATCACCATTACCGGCCGCACCGGTCCTGTCATACAAAACGGCTACATCGAAGTGCCCAACACCCCAGGCTTGGGCTTCGAGGTCAACCTCGACGTCGTCAAAGAGCACCTCGTCAAGGGCAGCGGCTTCTTCGAACCGACCCCCGAATGGGATACGGCCGGCAGCTGGGATCGACTCTGGAGCTAACGATGTATGTGCGCAGCGACTGTGCACACAAAGGGAACACGTGACATGAAAATTACCCGCGTGAAAGCATTTTTGACGGCACCCGATGGCATCGGGATTGTCGTCGTCAAGGTCGAAACAGACCAGGATGGATTGGT
>CAIPUQ010000550.1 GCA_903868295.1 uncultured Roseiflexaceae bacterium | reverse complement strand
ACCCAGTGGAGTTGATTGATGCTGCGCGATTCGCAGATTTCGAGCTGATGCGCACGGAGCATCGGGTGACCTCACGGTTCGTCTGTTAGCGGCGATGACGCATGTGATTGTAGAGCGCAGCTGCCCCAAGGAGTCCGATACGATCACCCAGTTCGGTCATGACCACCGGGACATCGCGGTAGACCGCGAGTGCACGTTCAGCGATGACCTGCCGGGCGCGCTCGACAAACTGCGGGTTGTTGATCACCACACCGCCGCCGAGGACTATTTTGGCGGGGCTGTACAAATGGAGCATATTGACCAGGCCGGCGCCGATCGCCTCGCCTTCGTCGTCCATGAGGCGGAGCGCCAATGCATCACCGTTTTTGGCAGCTTGGGCGATGTGATGGCCTTGGACCGCGGCAGGGGTGGTCAGCGTATGCAGGGCCGTAGTCGCATCGGCGCGCATCGCAGCGGCTGCGCGTGCGGCAAACCCAGGGCCGGCGGCGGTGTCTTCCCAGGACATGCGGGTATGCCAGTCGATGATATGATGACCCACTTCGCCTGCCGAACCACGATGCCCAAGCAAGAGATGGTCGTCGATAATGACACCGCCGCCGATGCCGGTGCTGACGGTCACATAGACCAAA
Organism: uncultured Roseiflexaceae bacterium; assembly: GCA_903868295.1. GTDB lineage: Bacteria > Chloroflexota > Chloroflexia > Chloroflexales > Roseiflexaceae > UBA965. Next base: position 1,648 of record CAIPUQ010000550.1, on the reverse strand, counting down.
TCGCGCAAGCCTTTGCCCGCCCCAAAGATCCACTCGCCCACTGCTGCGGCATTTGCATCGTTACCCAACTCGACATCAAGCCCGGTGGCGTTCTGGAGCATGTTGCGGAGCGGAGTGTTCTCGAACCCTTTGATATTTGGCATAGCAAAGACGAAACCTGCAAAAGGGTCGAGTGGCCCTGGCACCCCAATCCCGACCCCGTCGAGCTGTGCACCAGACGGCAGATGGGCTTGGACATCGGCAATCAGTGCAACCATCCGACCAAAAATCGCCTGCGCACCTTCGTCGACCTTGGTATCGACCTTTGTGTCATAAAGGATGACGCCATCTTGGTCGACTAATCCCGCACGCAGGTTTGTCCCACCCAAATCGACACCAATGGTATATGGCATTCTAGTGCTCCTTCTGTGTACTTTACCGCAACGGTTTGCTGGTTGTTGTATAAACTCTCATATGTTATACTACATACGAGCGTACATTCACAAAGACCGGATGTTCAATGAAGTGTAGCCATTCTGCTCGCACCGACGTGGGGCGACATCGCGAACACAACGAAGACGACTACGGTGTCGGCGAGGGAGACCAAGCAGCTGAGCTTGGTCATGTGTTCGTCGTATGCGATGGCATGGGCGGGCACGAAGCCGGCGAAATCGCCAGTCACATGGCCGTTGAACACATCATAACGGCTTTCTACGGCCTCCGTGATGACGAGCGTGCAGTTGCACTGAGCCTGGCGTTCGAAAGCGCGAATGCAGCAATATTCAATGAAGGCACACGCACCAGCATTTCAATGGGCACCACCGGTGTAGCGGCTGCGTTGCGCAACGATACATGCATCATCGCCAATGTCGGTGACAGCCGAGCGTACCTCATCCGGGACAACGATATTCGCCAAATCAGCCGCGATCATTCGTTGGTCAACGAACAAATCGCAGCGGGGATGATTACCGTTGCCGATGCGGACAAAATGTATTACCGGCATGTCATCACCCGTGCATTGGGCCATCAACCAGACGTCGTGGTGGATCTTTTCTCGTTCCCCGTACAACCAAACGACCGGATTCTGCTCGCCACGGACGGTCTCATTAATCTTGTCAATGACGCTGAGCTGGTTTCGATTTTTGGGCAAGCCAGCGGGTCTGATGCGGTCGAACGGCTTATTGACTCGGCCAACGAACGTGGCGGCAGCGACAATATTACCGCACTGATAATCTCTGTCGATGCGGTCGACACCGCTATCACGAGCCCTGTGCCGATTGCACGATTGGCGATTACTGCAACCGAGTTCGCCGGTGAACAAACAAGCGGGACCTACAGCACAGCTTCGATGCGGTTGCTTTTGGCGCCACAGCTGAGCTGGCAGGGAGCAGGGCTGTCCGTCGCATTATTGGCGTTTTTGGGGTCAATCATTCTGTTGGGTATGCTCGGCTGGTGGCCGTTCCACAACTAAGCTGTGGGTCTCGTAGCAGTGCCTATACTCCACAACATCGTGCGATGCAATTGCATCCCACGATGTTTCTTTTGTCGATCTCATGATTGTTGGACGTGCCAGAGCACCGTGCTTTGCGTTGTGAAAAGAAGTAATGGGGAACGTTTGGGAGGAGTCTGTTGAATGCCTGGCGCATTCGCTTAGGTACGCGGGCGGATT
>CAIPUQ010000549.1 GCA_903868295.1 uncultured Roseiflexaceae bacterium | reverse complement strand
CGCACTGGGAGGGTGGACGACGACACAATCTGACCACCCAGCTGCGCTGAGCGTTTGCACCATGGCGCGCACGCGGGTGGGGTCACGAGTGGGCACGATAATCCGCACTTGGTCACGCATTCGCCACCTCGTTCGGAACAAGACCGTGGGCGGCGTACCAGCGCGGCGCAATGGTTTGCCACGCATATGCGTGCATGTCGGGCACTTGTCGCTGTGCCTGAGAGCGTGCTGCGCAGACCGTGCGTATTGCGTTCGCGTATGCAGAAACATCACCCGGTGCTGCATAGATGCCGGCTGGGCCAAGGATCCGGCTACGGTCACCGAGATCACTGGTAATCACCGGAGTACCTTGGGCCATGCTTTCGAGGATTTTGAGTGGGCAACGTGCTGCTGATGCATCACACTGCCGCACCGGGTCGACGCTTGCAATTGCACCTGCCAACAGCGCAGGGATGTCGGCAACGGGGATGTTGCCTAGCCAGTGAATAGTCTGTTCGCAACGTCGTTGTTGGGCCAGCTGGTGTAGTGCCGCGCGCTCGTGGCCGCTGCCAGCAATCACCAACGGAACATCGACTGCTGCACCCGCGTAGGCTTCGATCAGCAGATCGACTGCATGTGCACCTGTCGACAGATTACCGGCGTAGACGATGTAGGTGGGCGGCAATCCGTATCGTTGACGGATGGTGAGTTTCTGTACTGCATCGGACTTTATCAGTTGGTCCTCGGAGAGTCCATTAGGTACGGTCTGTACCGATGGTATCCCCCGTGCCCGTAGGCGCTCTGTTTGCCAGTCTGTCGCACAGGTCGTTGTCGTGACGTGTGACGGCAACCAGCGTTCGAACATTCCCAGCAGGTGTTGTATGAACCAGTGCGCAGACTGATGTGACCCGGCTTCGTCATCGTCACTATCGAGATGGAGGCGTGCGCCGCACCACCAGCCCGCAATGCAGGCTGCAATCCCATTCATTGGTTGTGCCTTGGCGATGACGATATCGGTCGGCTGGCAGCGCATCAGTTCGCGGGTAAATGCCACAATTGCGCATATGGCGGTCCAGACGAGCGAAAGGCCACGCAGGGCAGTGCCGTCTGCTCCGACGTGCATCTGTGCGACGGGGATAACGGCGACCCCATCGATTGTCGTTGCGTTCGTCGGTGTGGTACGCGCATATGGATCGAGGCACAAAAGTGTCACGGGGATTCCCTGGCGAATGCCATATGCAGCCAAAGGAATGATGCGTGCCCGTGGCCCAGGGTGCCACGGCGCACTGGTACACACCATCACGATGTTCCGCGGCGTGTCCGTCATGATGTGCGATACCTGCGGTAGCGCCACATGGTGCGGAACGCCGAAAGGGCGTCGCGTGGGCGGATTTTTTTGCCGGCTCGATATGGCCGACCCAGATAGTGGACCGGTACTTCGGCTATCTGATACCCGCTCCGTACCCATTTGGCAGTCAACTCGGGGTCAATGTCGAACCGGTCATTGTCGATGACCATATGTTGCATGGCGTTGATGCGCCACATTTTGTAGCACGTCTCGAGATCGGTCAGCTGTGTGCCATAGAGCATATTGAAGAACGCGGTCAAGAGATGATTGCCGAGGCGGTGTGTGAACAGCATACCGAGGGGCTTGTGTACCCCAAAGCGGGTCCCATAGACGATATCTGCACCCGCCTGGATTCGTTCGAGGAGCAACGACAGCTCATTCGGGTTGTATTCAAGATCTGCATCTTGGATGACCACAACGGTATTGCGCACCAGCGGGAGTGCGGTCCGGATGGCAGCGCCTTTCCCGTAATTCTGAGGGTGGCGCACCATCGTGATTTTGGCGGCATCGGGTTGTGCGGCAACGATGGCACCGGTGCCATCAGTCGATGCATCATCCACAACGATGATGTCGGTGATATGTGGCAGCGTCGAAAGCAGTGTCAATACCTGCCCGATTGTCTGTGCCTCGTTGTAGACCGGGATAATCACACTCAGTGAAATACTCATCTCGGCCCCCCTGCAACGGACGCAGTCAGCTCTTCGATTGCCTGAATCAGTGCCTGCCAACTGGGTTTGTCGGGAATGGGAGTGGCGGGTGATGTGCCCTGTACGTACGCCTGTTGGAGTGCCGCCGCCCATGCGTCTGGTGTGTTGGGAGCGACCACCTGGCGCACCGTGGCGAGCCCGGCCAGTGCACCGACATCGCTCACCAGCAGCGGTATGCCCGCACTTGCAGCCAGCGTTGCCACCCCACTCACGCTCCCACTCCGGTACGGTAACGCTACTACGTCGGCAGCAGCGAAATACGCCGCTACGTCCCCATCAGCGATATAGTAATCGACCACATGGATGCGCGCTGCGATGGAGCTCTCGCGACAGTGTGCACGCAACACAGGGTCATTGTGCCACCATTCACCTGCAATCAGGAGGTGTATCTGTGGGGAGGTCTGGTGCATGGCAGAGAGCACGATATCGATGCCTTTGTACGGCCGCACAAACCCAAAGCAGAGGACGACAAATGCATCTGCAGGAATACTGAGCACATGACGAATGTTGACGGGTGGCTGCTGACAATGCAAGAGCGCGCCATGCAACGGGAGCGGGAGGAACCGATGCGTGCGGTGCATCGGCGTGCTGTTCCCGAAGTGTACCACTGCGTCGGCGAGGGTCAACATCATCCGTGCAAACAGCGCCTGCCACTGTGGTGCGTCTGGCTCGACGAGTTGATGGTTGAGGGCAATCGTCGCAATTCCACGCAGCTTTGCCTGCGTAACCAGCATAAGGAGGAACGGGACCCAGTACGGGGTCCACCACTGCCAGATGACGATGTCGAAGGCATGGTGTTGCACCGTGCGCCAGGCAGTCACCCATGCGATGGGGTTCCACCCATGGATCCGAGCCTCGATGCGACACTTGAGCGTCGACTCAGTCGCTGGACGTGGATTGCCTGGGAACAATGCCGAGGGGTACAACGGGTCGATGGCCCAACAGGTCACGTCATGCTCTGCGCGCAGTGCATTGACGAGCATCGTGCTGAACTGGGCAATCCCGCCGCGGAACGGTGTAACCGGCGCCACAACGAGGATGCGCAATCGTGAAGCGGTGCCATCAGTCGTTGGCATCGGCTAACCCAAAGACGCGATTGGCATTGTGCCATGTTGCCGCAGCGACCTCTGCCACCGAACACCCCTTGCGTGCGGCAATGAACGCTGCAATCAATGGGACATTTGTCGGCTCGTTCCGTTTGCCGCGGAGCGGATGCGGTGAGAGGTATGGACTATCTGTTTCGATCAGCAGATGCTCGAGGCCTACGGCGTCGACGACTGCATGCATTTGGGTATTGTTTTTGAAGGTAATCGGACCACTCAACGACAATGTACAGCCAATCGCAATACACGCCTCGGCATAGGCGACATCACCCGAAAACGAATGCATGATGACCCCATAGCGGTGTCTGACGTCGCTGAGGACCCGTAATGTGTCTGCATGGGCCTCACGGCTGTGGATGACAATCGGCAGGCGGTGCGTGGCAGCGAGTGCAATTTGGGAGCGAAAAAGTTGTTCTTGGACCGCTACCGGCGCAATCGCATAATGATGGTCAAAGCCGATTTCACCGATTGCGACGACTTTTGGATGGAGCGCAAGGGCACCCAGCTGGTCGAGCCAGTGTGGGTCGTTGGCGACCTCTGGATGATTGGGTTGCACCCCGATGACTGCCCAACACCCGTCGTTGGCCGCTGCGCTGTTGATTGCAGCCTGCGAAGAGACAAGGTCGTACCCGATTTCGCAGACACGCGTCACCCCAGCCGCCCGCATTCGGCTCACGACGTCGCCACGGTCAGCGGCGAATTGCTCGTTGTTCAGATGTGCGTGGCTATCGAAGAACGAATGCACCATGGACATGGGCGTTGCTCATAGGGTTGATACGTCATTATACGGCTGGGACAGCATTGTTTGGACGACGTATAATCCAACGGGTACTACCAAAGGAGAAGCGCATGACCGCACAGTTATTTACACCTCTCACCATCGGCCCGTTGACGATTGCAAATCGCATTGTGGTGGCACCAATGTGTCAATACAGCGCCAATGACGGTGTCATGTCGGATTGGCACATGGTCCATCTCACCGGGGTAGCCACCGCGAGCCCAGGGATGGTCGTCATCGAAGCAACCGGCGTGGAACGCATCGGCCGGATTAGTCATGGCTGCGTTGGCCTCTATTCGGATGATGCTACCCGCGCCATGGCAGACGTCATCCGCTATGCAAAAGTCGTCGCGCCTGCGGTCACCTTTGGTGTCCAACTCGGCCATGCCGGGCGCAAAGCATCTGGCCCACTGCCCGGGCAAGGTTCGGGCCAACTCAGCCCGAATAACGGCGGCTGGCAAGTAGTCGGCCCGAGCGCAATCCCCTACGACACCGGCTGGCAGATCCCCCAAGAACTCGATGACGCAGGGATCCAACGCATCATCACTGCCTTCCGCGATGCAGCCGTCCGTGCGGTGGCAGCTGGGGTCGACAGCATCGAACTGCACCTTGCCCACGGGTACTTGCTCCAGTCGTTTGTTTCGCCCATGAGTAACCGCCGCACCGACCGCTGGGGTGGTGATCTGGCGGGGCGCATGGCGCTTCCATTAGCGGTTGTGCGTGCCGTCCAAGCGGTATTGCCGGCGCATATTGCCTTAGGTGCACGCATCAACGGCACCGATTGGCACGAAGACGGGTTGACTCCCGATGATGCGGTCGGTCAAGCCCAGATGCTCAAAGACGCGGGATTGCACTTCATCTGCGTGTCGAGTGGTGGTGCAACACCGCATGCCAAAGTCGTAGCTGCTCCCAAGTATCAAGTGCCGATTGCCGCACGTGTCAAGCGCGAAGTGGGGATATTGACCCGGACGGTGGGGCTGATTAATGATCCGCTGGTCGCCGAAGCGATCATCGCCGACGGCGAGGCCGACATGGTCGCGCTCGG
>CAIPUQ010000548.1 GCA_903868295.1 uncultured Roseiflexaceae bacterium | reverse complement strand
CGATGCGGTCGACACCGCTATCACGAGCCCTGTGCCGATTGCACGATTGGCAATTACTGCAACCGAGTTTGCCGCTGAACAAACAAGCGGGACCTACAGCACAGCCTCGATGCGGTTGCTTTTGGCGCCACAGCTGAGCTGGCAGGGAGCAGGGCTGTCCGTCGCATTATTGGCGTTTTTGGGGTCAATCATTCTCTTGGGTATGCTCGGCTGGTGGCCGTTCCACAACTAAGCTGTGGGTCTCGTAGCAGTGCCTATACTCCACAACATCGTGCGATGCAATTGCATCCCACGATGTTTCTTTTGTGGATCTCATGATTGTTGGACGTGCCAGAGCACCGTGCTTTGCGTTGTGAAAAGAAGTAATGGGGAACGTTTGGGAGGAGTCTGTTGAATGCCTGGCGCATTCGCTTAGGTACGCGGGCGGATTGCGGCCATCTGCCGATAGATGTCGACATATTGGTCTGCTAACGCAGTCTGCGTGTAGTGCGCCAGGACGCGCTGACGGGCAGTGGTACGGAGCGTTTCGAGACGGGTTGAGTCTGCACAGATGGTATGGATGACAGTGGCGAGTGCACCGGCGTCGCCTTCGGGGAAGGTCGCCCCGCCGGCCCCGATAACATGGGGGATTTCTCCCGAATCGCTCCCGATTACTGGTGTCCCACAGGCCATCGCTTCGATAATGACACGACCGAACTGCTCCTTCCAATTGGCTGTTGTGCGCGAAGGCAACACCAACGCCGTGAAGGATTGCATCATTGCCGGCATCGCGTTCGTCGCGATGGGGTCGTGCCAGTGTATCCGATTACCCACGCCGAGGCTGTCGGCCAGTGTACGCAGGTGTGGTGCATCTGTTCCTGCACCCACGAGGGTCAATTGGTACTGTGCTGGCAACAGCGCAAGGGCGGTGATGAGGTCGGCAATGCCCTTTTCGGGCACGAAGCGGCCCACATAGCCGAGCATGATGCCGTTGTCTGTGGGGGCAGGCTGTGCTGCAGGGGTATACAAATCGGGATCGACGCCGGTCTGCGGCAGGATGCTCAGTTTGCCAGTGTATCCGTGACGCCGCAGGATTTCGCCTGCTTCGTGCGAGCACGCAATGGCATGTGCTGCAGTGCGGAAGGCATAGCGCTCGAACCAGCCGAACGGCGGCGGGTAGCTCCGTTCGATGTTGGCGTAGTTATAAAAGCAACTCGCCGCGCCGACAGCGTGTGCTGCACGCATGGCCAAGAACGTCGCGAGATTGAAGGATTCTTCGTCGATGTGTACAACGTCAGGTTGGATGGTGCGCAAGAGTGCCCCGACCTGCGGGTACCAGTGGATGTGGTGGTGGCCATTCCAGCGGATAGGGGTTTGGATGACGGTGTAGTTCGGGGTCGGTCCCGGTTCGTACCATTGTGCCGCGGCACGTGGTTCGTGCCAGCTCGGGGGCACGATGACCGTCAAATCGATACCGGGATGGGCAGCAATCGCATCGGTTTTGCGCCGGTAGGCGATGCTGTGCAGTGCCTTGGAAAGAATGACGACCTTCATGCGTCGCCCTCGCGACCCAAGGCGCGCAGATAAACCGCACGGGTCGCAGCGGCGGTCTGGCCATACGTAAACTGACCCGCTCGCTCTGTCCCTGCACGTTGCAACTGGTTACGCAGGTCGTTGTCGGTCAATAGTGCGTGGAGTGCAGCGGTCCAACCGGCGACATCAAACGGATCGACCATGTGTGCAGCATCACCGACCACCTCGGGGATACTGGCTGCACGTGCGGCAATGACGGCGGTACCGCAGGCCATTGCCTCGAGTGGCGGCAACCCAAAGCCCTCGTCACATGATGGATACACGAAGCACGTCGCGCCACTGTACAGTGCAGGGTTGTCCGCACGTGGCACATCGATGCGGCGCACTGTTGAGCCGATCCCTAACTGGGTAATGAGGCTATCGATATCGGGGAAAAGGAGCGGGTTGGTGCCTGCTGCCTTGCCGGCCAAGACGAGTGGATACTGAGTGCGGAGCGCTTCGGGCAATGCAGCGTATGCACGCAGGAGCGTGGGGATGTTTTTGCGCTCGTCATAACCACCGACATAATAGACGTACTGTGCAGGTATCTCAGCGGCGGCACGGAGTGCATCAGGCACGTCCGTTGGCTTGTACATTGGATCAGCTGCCAGGTATGTGACGTCAATACTACTGGATGGCCGACCGAGGATGGTGGTCACCTGCTGTGCGACCGCCTGCGAAATGGTAATAAGGCGCACCGAATGCTGTGCAGCCCGGCGTACCAATGCAGTGTATGCACGGATTTTGAGGCTCCCCCGGTAGGCGCTCCGCGTCAGTGGTATGAGGTCGGGAATGGTCGTAACAACCGGCACACGCGACGATAACGGCGGCGCAAAGTACGGCACGTGGATCAGATCTGCCTTGTCCAACCGGGCTGCTGCTGGCACAGAAAGTTGCTCGAATACCACTTTCTGCATGTTTGTGGAGCGCCCGGCAAAAGGGCTGCGGAGTTTGGTGAGTGTAACCCCGGCGGGTACGGGCAGTGGCGTGGCGTCTGCGGGGATATACAGCGTGAGAGTAAGGTCGGGCAATGCGGCAAGTGCCGCGACTAACCCGTGCAGATATTGACCAACGCCGACGGTCGGTTTGTCCCAAAAAAAGCCATTGATGGCGATGTGTGTCTGTGTCATTTGGCTATGATACCATGCAGGCGCTACTCTGCGTCAAGGACGCAAACGCTCTCCTGTGGTACGCTACGCCTAGCTGATGCGATGGAGGAACACCATGACGACCAATACCAGTTGGCTCTTGCCACGCACACGTGTCGGTCGTGTGGGTATGTTTGCGGCATGTGGGTGTGCCGTCCTGGGGCTGTTTGACGTCGCCGGTGGTTGGCTCATGGGAGCGGGAGTGGTGACACAAGCTATTGTCTGGACTGCTCTTCTGCGTCACGGTGACCGTGCGCTCATGTTGTGGCTGGTGGGTACAGTGGGATTGGGCTGGTTGGTGCTGACCTTGATGCAGTGAATGGACGGTGCGGTTTTCGCACTCGTGTTGCTTGTTGGCGTGTAGATAGCGCTCCAGCAGCGGCATACGGCATTGGCTTGTTGGGTATGCGTAACAAGTGAGTATGTACTGGTCGGATACGTCAGAGCCTAACACCATGTCATCTACAGGGTATTGAAAGGCATGCAATGCAACGACCTTTTTGGCCAACCTCTCGATTGGGCGCTTGGGCGATTTCGATTGGGAGCATCATGGGTGTGTGTTTGCTGGTGTTTACCGCGGTACCGACTCTGCTCCAATTCTTGTTTGGAATAGGGTCGTACGATGCGTTGTTGACTGGATCAGTCACGTTTTTGGGGCTGTGTGTGATGTCTGCGGGCTTGGCATTGGGTGCGCTATTTTGGATGCATGACCGTGGATGGGGTGTGTATCTGGCATTGATACCGTCATTGTACCTGCTCGTTGCGCTGCTTAGCAGTGTCAACGAGTAAGCGTTCTGGCCTACGACGACGATTGGCACGTTTGCAATCCGCCTCAGCGGGCTGGTGTATGTGTGTTTTGCGGGGTTGGGTACGCTCGCTGCGGCACTCCAGGATTTTTATTGTGGCCGCCTACCAGACAACCCCAGGGATGGCAGCGGTCCCCGTGTGGTATATAAACTCCGTCGCGCCGTTGGCTTCGATCGGGGCGTTCGGACTGTGCATTGCCGCTGGGGTGTTGGCGCTGGTGGCGTTGATCCGTGGGCATCATCGTCGCTGGGGATTATATCTGGCACTGATTCCGCTAATTGTGTTGTTTTTTGGTGGGCGAATTTCTTTCCACCGTTTGTGTACACCAATTTGTGTAATCTGCGTCCCGTATAATTGAGACAGTATTCTGTTGAGAGGACCAATGCTATGGTAATGAACATCGAACAGATAATGGCCGTCATTCCACACCGCTACCCCTTTCTGTTGATCGACCGGATCATCGAGCTCGAGCCTGGCAAACGGGCAGTAGCACTCAAGCAGGTGACCATAAACGAACCGTTCTTCCAAGGGCACTTCCCCACCTATCCGATTATGCCTGGTGTGTTGATTATCGAGGCGTTGGCCCAAACGGGTGCCGTAGCTGGCATGGTGTTGCCCGAAAACCAAGGCAAAATTGCGTTGTTTGCGGGAATCGAAGGCGCACGATTCCGTCGGCCGGTCGTACCAGGCGATACTCTGCGCCTCGAAGTAACCATCGAAGCGATGAAGCGCGGTATCGGCAAGGCATCCGCCAAGGCGTTGGTGGGTGAAGAACTCGCTTGCGAGGCGCAACTGACCTTTGCATTGGTCAAACAAGGGTAAACGGCCGGTTTGAATCTGGCACCTCCGGCGTGGTATGATTTGGGTGTGCCGGAGTGGCGGAATGGCAGACGCTACGGTCTTAAAAACCGTTGAGGGCAACCTCGTACGGGTTCGACTCCCGTCTTCGGCACCAAATCCCCCCAGATTGAAATCTGGGGGGATCTTTTTGTTTTTCTCACACCGAGGAGGTAAAAGAACGCAATATATTGCTGATAGAGCTATTTTTGACACGATAAAGAAGAACAGTCACACCCGTGTTGCGACGAATGTATTGGAGGAGAAATCACAGCGCGTTTTGATGATGTCTTCTGTTTGCCGAGGACGGTGTTTTGCACACACACAAACGGAGCCGGTATACCGGCTCCGTTTGTGTATGAACAGTACGATGTAAGGCCGTACTGGTTATTCGGGCAAGAGCACCGTGTCGATCACGTGGATGACGCCATTGCTGGTTGCGATGTCAGTGATGATAACTTGGACGGTTTCGTTCACGAACACCTTGCCATCTTTGACCGAAATGGCAATTGATTTGCCTGCGAAAGCAGTGTCAGCGGATTTGCCATCGAGGGTG
>CAIPUQ010000547.1 GCA_903868295.1 uncultured Roseiflexaceae bacterium | reverse complement strand
GAGCAGTGATCCACCGCGTGCGCTGATTTTGCTCGCGAGTTCGATGGTTACCTGTGGACTGATGGTGCTCATGTCGATAACCAGCGTGCCCGGGCGCATCCCGGCAATGACCCCATCAGTGCCATCGATCACGGCAATGACATCAGGGGTGTCACTCACACAGGTGATGACAATGTCACATCGAGAAGCCAAATCTGCAGGGCTGCTGGTCGCAATCGCACCGCTATCGGCAATCTCGGTCATGCGGGCTGCTGTGCGGTTGTAGACATACAGTGGAAAGCCCGCAGCACGCAGGTTGCGTGCCATGCCGCGACCCATGATGCCCAATCCAATGAACCCAACGGTCATGTGTGTCATGTGTTACTCGTTCCGTATAATGTATGCAAATAATACCATAGACGCTCTGCGGTACATGAACGTCCATAGACCGAACGGACGTATGATGCAGGTATATGAAAAAACCGCATCATGACGTCATTCGCACTATCGGCCGCTTGCTCAGCATATGGTGCGTCGTCACCCTGTGTGCGATGCCGTCCACGCTCCAGGCAGCACCCCCCGTACGCGACCAACTGACCGTAATGAGTCGCAACCTCTACCTCGGCGCAGATGTGTATGCTGCGGCGCAGTTTTTGCCCGACCTCCAAGCAGCGTCACAGTACCTCTGGGATAACATGCAACAAACATTGTTTGTTGCTCGTGCAGATGCCTTTGCCGATGAAGTTATGCGGACGCGCCCGGATGTAATTGGCCTCCAAGAAGCAGCTACCTGGTATTGTCGCGATGCCTATGCAGGCAGTGCACGGATCGTCTACGACTACACCCAACTCTTGATTGATGCCCTGGTTCGACGCGGGGTTGCATACATGGTGGCGCGTGCTCCGGCTGCATTGCCCGCGCAACACACCGGATTTTCTATTCCGACGGTGCCGTACATTACCTCCGTACGTGATCCAGTGCTCTTCCCTGGTATATTCGGCTCCGATACTGCATCCTGTGGCTTTGCGGTCTCTGACGTGTTGCTAGTACATGCAACCCGTGTAGCAGACGTGTATCGCTCGGGTGCAAGCGATTTTGTCTTTGATTACACACTCGTCCCCGGGTTGCTCGATATGAACCGCGGGTATGCATGGCTCGATATGCATGTCGGTGCGCAAACCGTGCGGGTTGTGTCAACACATGTCGAAGCGTTTTTCTACGACAACTTGCAGCCGTATTCGATACGACAGACCAAACAACTCATCCACGATTTGGAGAGTACGACGAGTGCACTGATTGTGTTGGGCGATTTCAACAACGACCCACACGATCCTATTCCCCGTGGGCAACTCAATACCGGTGCGCGGCTTACCGCATCTGTTGCCTGCCCTGCACAACCGGTCCTCCTCACCACTGCGACCGCAGACGACACCTGCAATACGTATTGGATGATGCGTCATGCTGCATACGCCGATGTCGGTCCTGAATCCATGTTCGGTGCAAATGCGACATGGGGATACAGTGCTGACCTGGCTGGGCCAGCAATCGATCGGTTACTCGAGAGTGAGTTCCACCAAACCGCACTCGGTTTGACGGCCCGCCTCGATTACATTTTTGTGCGCAACGGCGCTAGCGTTGTCACTGCAGATATCATCGGCAACGAATGGCCGCACCACGGCTGGCCGTGCACTCTCGACAGTCAGCAGCAGAACGCAAAAGGCACAGCGCTGTTGTTGGGTTTGCCATATACCGATGCGCACGGTTGCGCTCCGTCTGATCATGCCGGGGTCGTTGCAACCATTCGCATCCATGATTCTCCTTCCCAGATCACCGTTCCACCGTATCGCGTGGCACATATCTATGCGTATTTGCTCGGATTCTTAGGGAGCGTTGGGTTGTTGTGGTGGGCTGTGCGCCGGCGCAGACAACATCAACGACTCAGGCCATGGCGCAGACAACCGCATCAGGTGCATAATCCTGCATGATATGATAGCCAGAGATTCGTAGTGGCATAAAAGGAGTCGTCATGGCTAAGTCTGCATTGTTTGTCTGGGGCGGCTGGGATGGGCACGAGCCCAAGCAATGTGTCGATATATTTGCACCATATTTGGTCCAAAATGGCTACGATGTCACCATCTCAGATACGCTCGATGCGTATCTCGATGCAGAAAAGATGGCTTCGTATAACGTCATTACACAGGTCTTTACCATGTCGACCATTACCCGCGAACAAGAAGCGGGCTTGCTCAAGGCCGTTGCCGGTGGCGTAGGCTATGCCGGCTGGCATGGCGGTATGGCCGATGCGTTCCGCAACAATACCGAATACCAGTTCATGGTCGGCGGCCAGTGGGTCGCGCATCCCGGCAACATCATCGACTATACGGTCAACATCAGCCAGCCAGCTGACCCGTTGGTCTCCGGATTGTCATCATTCCAAATGCACTCCGAGCAGTATTACTTGCACACCGATCCGGGCAACGAAGTGCTCGCAACCACCACGTTTGATGGCACGCACTGCGAGTGGATCAAAGGTACGGTCATGCCGGTTGTGTGGAAGCGCCGCTGGGGTAAAGGGCGCGTCTTCTATACGTCATTGGGGCACGTCGCCAAAGACTTCGACGTCGTCGAGGCACGCACCATCATGCATCGTGGGTTGCTGTGGGCGTCGACTGCCGAAGGCTGGCGATGGTGAGTATTCCTGCACAGATGCAGGCGGTGATTGCACCGACCGCACACGTCGGTGACATGTATGTGGGGTCGCTACCGACCCCACAGCCAGGCCCGGGCGAGGTCCTGGTGCGTGTCCACGCAGCAGCCCTGAACCGCGCAGATCTGTTGCAACGTCGTGGTCTCTACCCCCCGCCTGCTGGTGCATCCGACATCATCGGTCTCGAAGTAGCCGGCACGGTAGCGGTTGCGGATGGGTCGTGGAATGTCGGTCAACGAGTCATGGCTGTGGTGACCGGCGGCGGTTACGGCGATTATGTGGTTGTCCCGACTGCAGAACTCCTCCCGATCCCCGACCAGCTGAGCGATACTGCCGCCGCTGCCATCCCCGAAGCGTTTTTGACCGCTTGGTTGAACCTCATCACACTGGCCGATCTGCACCCTGGTGAATCGCTGTTTGTCCATGCGGGTGCGAGCGGTGTCGGCAGCGCTGCGCTGCAACTAGCACGTGCGATGGATGTGCATACCTATACGTCTGCAGGCGATGATACCAAACGTGAATTCTGTGCGGGGCTCGGCGCACGTCTGGTGCGTGATTCACGCGCGGGTGGGCACGCCCAGGCTGTGCGCGAAGCAACCAATGGACGGGGCGTTGATGTCGTCCTCGACATGCTCGGAGCTCCCGCCTGGGATGACAATTGTGCCATGCTCGCACACGGCGGGCGCCTGCTCCTGCTCGGCTTTTTGGCAGGTGCCAAAGGGGTCGTAGATCTCGGTCCTGTCCTGACCCGGAGTTTGACGGTCAAAGGCACGACCCTCCGGCGCACCCCCGCAGCCGCCAAAGCCGCCTTGGTAGCAACGGCAGGTGCATGGTTACTCCCGCGCTTTGCAAATGGCACACTGGTGCCTGTCATCGACCGTGTCTATGCACGGGCCGATGTCGCAGCAGCACACCAGCACATGGAAGCAAATCAGAACATCGGCAAAATTATCTTGACGCACGTGTAGCATTCGAGACACGACCTCCCCCATCGCAGTGCGGTGGGGGAGGTTGTATTTTGTACAAGAGAGTGGTAGTATGGGCGCTCAGACCGGCGCAATGGGGCGACGGTACAGAGGAATTGAGAAAATGGCACATCTTCCCCCAATCGTCAATGCATCCACCGCGAAGCTTATTGAACATACGCTCGCTCACCACGCTGGTTCGCTCAGTGCCGATGGGGCACTGGTGGTCTCGACCGGTACATACACCGGTCGTTCTCCCCTCGATAAGTACATCGTCCGCGACGCAACCACCGAACACACCGTGTGGTGGGGTGATGTAAATCAAGCGATGGACCCAACGCACTACGTAGTGCTACGCGACCGTGTGTTGACCCATCTGGAATCACAGCAGAGCTATGTCCTGCAGGCGTCGGTCAATGCCGACCCGCGTTTTGCGTACAACATCATGCTCCACTCCGAAAGCCCATGGCACACACTGTTTGCCGGCAATTTGTTTCGCACATCATATACCGCGCAGCAACCGCTCATCACCATCCTCCATGCACCGACGTACGACGCACTCCCCGCACGCGACGGTACCCGATCGAATGTCGCCATTGTGCTCGATATTGCCAGTATGACCATCGTTATCTGTGGGACAGCCTACGCCGGCGAAATCAAAAAAGCCGTCTTTACGCTGCTCAACTACCTGTTGCCCATGCGTGATGTCATGCCCATGCACGCAGGGGTAAATGTCGGCCGCGATGGCGATGCGGCGGTGTTCTTTGGCTTGTCGGGTACCGGCAAAACGACACTTTCGACAGACCCTGAGCGACCCATGGTGGGCGATGACGAACACGGTTGGAGCGATCGTGGCGTCTTTAACTTCGAAGGTGGCTGCTACGCCAAAACGATTCGCCTGTCGCCTGCCGGCGAGCCCGAAATCTATGCCGCTACTAGACAGTTCGGCACGGTCCTCGAGAATGTCGTCATCGACCCCGATTCGCATATCCCAGACTACGATGATACCAGTCTGTCCGAAAACGGGCGTGCAGCCTATAGCCTCGATATCCTGGCGAATACCGCTGTCGGGAGCATGGCCGGTCACCCCAAAACCATCGTGATGTTGACGGCCGATGCGTTTGGAGTCCTTCCCCCATTGAGTCGATTGACGGTACCCCAAGCGATGTACCACTTCTTGTCGGGCTATACCGCCAAAGTAGCCGGCACAGAACGTGGCGTCAAAGAGCCCAGTGCAACATTTTCTACCTGTTTTGGCGCACCGTTTATGGTGCTTCATCCCGGTCGATATGCCGCATTGCTCGCACAACGGCTCGAAGCGCACGGGGCAACCGTGTGGTTGGTAAATACGGGGTGGTCTGGCGGCCCGTATGGAACTGGATCACGGATAGCACTCGCCGATACTCGTTCCATGGTACGGGCCGCACTGACCGGCGCACTCGATACCGTGGCGTACACAACCGACCCGGTGTTTGGTTTGGCAATGCCACAGAGCTGCCCTGGGGTCAACCCACAGACGCTCGATCCCCGCATCGCTTGGGGAGATGCCACAGCATGGCAGGTCGCCGCTCAGCGATTGGCTAAGCTGTTCCATGCAAATTACATCCAATATGCAGCCGAAGCCCCTGCGGGCGCTGCAAAGGGTGCGCCCATCTCCCGTGGCTAAACCCACAAAAAACACCCTGTGCGCAGTGCGCACAGGGTGTCGAGATGAGCTGTTGCTTAGAAAAAACCCAACTGGTCGCGGGCTTCTTCGGTCATCAACGCTGGGCTCCAAAACGGCGTCCAGACCAGGTTGACGCGTACGTCTTCGAGGTTTTTGTAGACATCACCGAGCACGCCTACTTCTCGTTTGACCTGTTCGATAATCTGCGGACCTGCCGGGCAGGCAGGCGTGGTCAACGTCATGTCGAGGTCGACGATTTTGCCGTCTTCGAGGATGTCAACGCGATAAATCAAGCCCAGATTGACAATGTCAAGCCCGATTTCGGGGTCGATGACATTCTTCAATGCGGTGCGGATCATTTCTTCTGTAAGCACAATCACCTCCGTGTGTCGAAACCATGTGTATCATACCATAGACGCTTGTTGCAACCCAAGAGCGTAATTATGCGTCAATAAGAGTGGTCACGCCGACGAGGTGGCCACGTGTCTATCACCATGAGGAGTTGGAATGAATCTACAATCTCGGATTGCATCGATTGTGGCATTGGTCGCAGTTATTCTGGCACTTGGCGCAGCAACAACGCGCTATGCCCAAATCGACGAAGGTACCCGGGGTATCATCGTAACCCAAGGTGCCGTCGAAGGAGTCCAAGAGCCAGGCTTGTTTTTCCGCTTGTTTGCCCCATTCACCAAGGTCGAAATCGTCAACGTTCGTCGTCAATCCCGTCAAATTAGCCAGAGCGTCGCAAGTAGCGATAAGCAGTTGTACGACATCGAAATCCAGATTGACTTCAGCCGCAAAACCGCTCCCGAAGCACTGCGTGCCATGTACGGTCGTTTGGGCGTGAGTGACGAGCAACTGAACGCACAACTCGACGGCTTCATCAGTGAAGCACTCAAAACTGCCAGCACGCAGTTCACCCTCGACGAGGGGTTGTCGGACCGTGGCACGTTCTCGCAACGCATTCGCCAGTACCTCACTACCGCACCCGGCGAGGGCCAGGTCGCACCAGTGGATCAGCTCTACATCAATCTCGAAGCCGTTAAAGTGCTCGACATCAATGTCGGTGAAGCATACGCCAAGTTGCTTGCCGAAAAGGCAAACCTCGAGGTTCAAATCGAAACCGAAAACAAGCGCCGTCAGCAAATCGAAGCCGAACAGTCCAACAATTTGTTCCGCGCCGAACAAGAGGCCAAAGTCGCACTGACCACCGAAAAAGGTCGTACCGCTGCAGCACTCGAAGCCGCAAGCCGCGAGTCGCAGGTACGGACGGTCCAAGGTCAGTCGTTCCGTCAGAACCCCGAGCTGTTGCGTCTGCGTGAGCGTGAGCTCATGGTCGACATGCTCAAGAGCGGCAACATCTGGTTTGTTGACCCCAACACCAATTTGACCCTGCTCCTCGACAAAATGGCCAATGGAGCCGTTTCGCCACAGGTCTTGCAGGCAACTGGCGTCATCACCCCGTAGTCGGCAACCCTCCACAACGCAACGCTCCCCCCGCGGTACTCGCGGGGGGAGCGTTTTTCTGTAAATTGACCGGTGGACGGGAACGACACTCAACGGGTTTAATGATCCAAGTGATACGGCACACTCACCACAACGACGTTTCTTGTACACAAGAGCATGGTTTTGAGGGCGAGTGCGGTTTGATTATGCAACACGTTCTGCCACCAGCGATTGGGGATGAACTCAGGCAAGACGACCGTCACCACATCGTCATGGGAGCGCTTTTCCATGCGATGAATATACTCACGGATCGGACGTATCAGCGACCGATAGGGCGACGGCAAAATCTCGAGCTCGACACCACTGCCCCATTGCGCCCAGTTGGTTTTGATGCGCTCCGTACTCTCTGCATCCATGTCGATGTAGAGCCCGCGGATGTTGTCACTGGTCAGCGAAAGACCGTACTGCAACGGCGGGACGACCCCTCTATGGACACCACTCACCAAGACAATAACGTGTGTCGGCGCAGTGCAACCGGTGCACATACAGTGGCTTCGGTGGCATAGGCGACCGAAGAGCGCGCATCTGACGAAAAAACCGCCAGTGCGGTGCGCTTGGGCAAGCGCTCATGGGCGAGCTATTCAGTAGCCAACGGCTTTCCGACCAGGAGTCGCTTCAATTCGGACAACATCGTGCATCCATTCAATACAACGTCGCCACACTTCGTGTGGCGACGTTGTATTGCGGTGAACCGCGCGGTAAGTGGCATACTTTCCGGTGGATTACAAGCAAATCCGCTTATTTGTCCAGATGATACGGTACGCTGACGACCACAACGTTCTTCGAAAAGAGCAACATCGTCTTGATTGCCAGCGCCGTTTGATTGTGCAAAAAGTTCTGCCACCAGCGATTTGGGATGAATTCGGGCAACACAACGGTGACGACATCGTCGTGATAGCGCTTTTCAGCCCGACTAAGATACTCGCGGATAGGGCGGATCAACGAGCGATAGGGCGAAGGGAGGATTTCGAGCTCGACGCCGCTGCCCCATTGGGCCCATTTTTCTATCATTTTGGCAGTACTGCTGGCGTCTAAGTCGATGTACAACGCCCGGATGTTATCGCTGGTCAGTGATAATCCATATTGCAGTGCCGGGATGACTCCACGGTGCACTCCACTCACCAGTACGACCACGGTGTGACGTCGCAGTGCAACGGGTGGTGGTGCTTCTGCGAGTGACAGCTGGTCGGCAACGTCGAGATAGTGCTTGCGAATCTGGTAGAGCAAGAGAACAACCACAGGGATAATCACAAGGACCGACCAAGCGCCTTGGCCAAACTTGGTTACTGCAATGACCACAAAGACCAGTGCAGTGATGCTCGCACCGAGGCCGTTAATAATCATATTGCGCACCCAACCGGTGGATTTGAGCCGCCGCCAGCGTTGCACCATCCCGTATTGCGAAAGGGTGAAGGCAGCGAACACACCGAGGGCGTACAGCGGCAGCAACGCTTGTTCGCGTGCATTGAAAGCGACAACCAGGATTGCCGATACAATCCCCAGGAACAATACCCCGTTCGAAAACACCAACCGATCCCCGCGTTGGGCAAACTGCCGCGGCAAGAACCGGTCTATTGCCAGAAAGTATGACAAACGCGGAAAGTCAGCATACGCCGTGTTCGACGCCAAGATGAGAATCATCATGGTCGCGCCCTGGATCACGTAGTAAAAAATCGAACCGCCCCCAAAAATTGCGCGTGCAAGCTGCGAATTGACCGTCTCTGGTTCGAGGGCTCCGTCCGGCACCACATTGTAGAGGCTCGCCAAAGCTGTGATCCCGACAAACATCAAACTCAAGATAACTGCCATAATCGTCAACGTCATCGACGCATTGCGTGCTTGGGGTTGCTTGAATGCCTGCACCCCGTCACTAATTGCCTCGATACCGGTGAGCGCAGTACACCCCGAAGCAAATGCCCGCAGTATCAAAAACCAGCCGAGTGTTTGGTTGAATTCGGCGTGCACGACCTCGGGGAGCGGAGCCGGCACAAGCGTCCCTGTGCTGTAGCGGTACAACCCGACCAGGATCATCGCAAACATGCTGACAATAAACAGATAGGTCGGCACGGCAAAAATAGCCCCCGACTCTTTGAGACCGCGCAAATTTGCCAAACTCAGCAGTGCGATCAACACCAGTGCAATTGCCGTACGATGCTGATCGAGCTCGGGCAGCGCAGACGTAATCGCGGTCACGCCTGCCGAGATGCTGACGGCCACCGTCAAGATATAGGACGTCATCAGCGAAACCGCAGCAATCAACGAAGGCAGGGTCCCGAGATTCTCCCGCGAGACGATGTACGAGCCACCGCCATTGGGGTATGCATTAATCGTTTGTGTGTATGAATACGACACAATAATCAGCAAGAGCGTGATCCCGACTGCAATTGGTGTTGCTAGACCGAGTGCTTCACGGTTGGCAAACATCAACGCAATCAAAATAGCTTCGGTTGCATACGCGACCGACGACAATGCATCGGACGAAAACACCGCAAGGGCTGTGCGCTTGGGGATTCTTTCGTGTGCAAGCTGTTCGTTAGCCAGTGGTTTACCCACCAATATGCGTTTGAGCGTCCCTAACATCGCAATGACTTTCTCGTGACCTGTGTAAACACAAGTGGATGCGTTGATTTTGGCCGGTGCTCCGCATCACAGTGGATTATAGCAACATTTCTTTGGGAATTCACTCAGTTGTCCTGGTTTTTGTGCTCCGTTTGACCACGTACCGTCGCATAGAGTGCCAGTGCGCGTTGTCGTTGCACCGCATGGTCCACAATTGGCGCGGGGTAATCGGTGCCGATGGTGACACCACAACTGTGTTGCACAGGCATTGGCATCAACCAAGGCGTGTGGATGTATTTGGTTGGAACACCAGTTAGCGCAGGCACATATTTCTTCACATACAACCCATCGGGATCATAGCGCGTCCCTTGACTGCTCGGGTTGAAGATACGGAAGTACGGTTGGGCATCGGTACCTGTGCCTGCTGCCCATTGCCAGCCTCCATTATTTGCAGGGGTATCGCCGTCCATCAGATGCTGCATGAAGAATCGCTCACCCCAGCGCCAATCGATGAGCAAATCTTTGGTCAAAAACGAAGCCACAATCATACGCGCACGATTATGCATCCATCCGGTGGTAGTGAGCTGCCGCATGGCGGCGTCTACAATCGGGTACCCGGTGTTTCCGCTGCACCAAGCAGCGAACAGCGGCTCATCGTTTTCCCATGCGATATCGTCATACATCTGCCGAAAAGAGCCGCGCAACACGTGGGGGAAGTGCACGCTGATGTGCATATAAAAATCTCGCCAGGCGAGCTCGCTCAACCACACCTCGGCTCCTGAACGACCATCAGCGGCTGCCGGCTGTTGCTCAGCGGCATGCGCCAAGCGTGCGCAGGATTGAATCGATACGATGCCAAAGCGCAGATACGCCGACAGCATGCTGGTCCCTGCCTCGGCGAGCATGTCGCGACCACGTTGATATGCGTCGATAAGCCGCGTCGCGAAGCGCGCACGCAGGGCGTACGCGTACTCTGTTGTCGTCTGCGGTATCGTCACCTCGGTGGCCGGTGGAGCGGGGATTGCTGCCACGTGTTGCACTTCGGGGTGCGCAATCAACGTAGGCGCAGAGATAGCATCGGAGAGCCGCAGGGCATCGCGCCAGCGTCGATAAAACGGCGTAAATACGGTGTACGGTGTCCCGCCACCCGACCGAATGCGGTCGGTGGGGACCAAGAGCTGCCCTTCGTGGATGCCTACCGGGATTCCCATCCCTTGAAGTTGCGTCGCCACGCGTTGGTCGCGTTGGCTGGCCCAGGGAGTCTCGTCTCGTTGCCAACAGACCGCGGCTACCGCATGCTTCCGCGCGTACTCAGGTAGGACGACAGCGGGGTTGCCATAGAGCACCACCAAGCCACTGCCTGCCGCCCGTAACTCGGCGTCGAGCGTGTGCAAACGGGCATACATAAATGCGAGGCGGTTCGCCCCGACACGCGACGAGTCAACGAGCGTCGGATCAACCACAAAGACGGGGATGACCAGCCCAGCGGCCCGTGTCGCTGCATCGACCAATGCGGGATTGTCGTCCAGTCGCAGGTCGCGTCGGAACCAAAGAATACTAGGGTGGGGCATACTGCTCCCTTGGTCATGCGATAATATAGTCATTGTAGCGAGGTTTGCGTGATGCGATGTGTGCGAACGAACCTATCATCTCGTCGACTCCCGCGTTCAGGATTGGGATCTGTCACGGATAGCGGTAGG
>CAIPUQ010000546.1 GCA_903868295.1 uncultured Roseiflexaceae bacterium | reverse complement strand
CGAAACAGCAGTAGCGAGCAAAGCCAACACGTTTTTGGTGGTTGTCAGTCAGATTGCCATTCTTGACATCGTGTTCTCGCTTGATTCGGTCATTACCGCCGTTGGTTTGTCTGGTGAAGTACCGATTATGATTGTGGCAATCATGATTTCGATCGTCATCATGTTGCTGTTTGCTAAGTCAATCAGCGAATACATCGAAAAGCACCCGACGCTCAAGATTCTTGCATTGTCGTTCTTGCTGCTGATTGGTATGTCGTTGGTCGCCGAAGGGTTTGAGTTCCACATCGACAAAGCGTATATCTACTTTGCCATGGCGTTCTCGATTGGTGTCGAATTATTGAACATCCGGATGCGGAGAGGCAAGCCTGTGGAACTCCATCGGCAAGTGAACGAAAACGGACCTACACACTGATGGAATATCGACCACTCGGCAAAACCGGGTTTTCGGTGTCTCGGATTGGAGCGGGCGATGTTGCTGATCGTTCGCTCAGTCATGAAACCTGTGTCCAGACCTTGCAGCGTGCGCTGTCCAACGGTGTCAACCTCGTTGATACTGCGCCAGGGTACGAGGATGGTTTTTCTGAGGAAATCGTGGGTGATGCGGTGGCGCATCGGCGTGATTCGGTTTTTGTCATAAGCAAAATCGATGATTTTGTGCTGCCGCTCGAGACCCAGCTTTGTGCGAGTCTGGACAGTCTGCAGATGCGCTTTCTCGATGGCTATGTCTATCATGGTTTGTCGGATCTCGATATGTATGCGTCGTTGTGTGCGCGGCCGGATGGTTTTTCGTGGTTATTCGATCTGAAGGAACGTGGTTTGGTACGTTCTGTGGGGATTTCGTCGCATCATCCAGACGTCCTGCTACAGGCCATGCGAGACGAACGGTGCGACATTGTGATGTTCCCGGTTGGTCCGTTTGTCGATGCCCGATACCTCAACGAGGTGTTGCCCGAGGCAAAAGCACGCGAGATCGGCACGGTCTGCTTCAAGACCTTTGGCGCAGGCAAGTTGGTGACGGATACCTCCGGGTACGGCCAACCCATGATTGAACGCCCCCGCGGGAAGCGTTCTGCCGGAGTGCACGCATCAGTGGGATCGCAGAACATGGACGTGGCTGACTGTGTCCACTTCACCTTGACTCATGACCCAGATGTGGCGCTCCTCGGCATGAGCTACCCGTCGGAGCAAGATCTGGTGTGGGATGCATATCGCTCGTTTGTCCCCAAGTCTGCCGAGCAATTAACGGATATTGCGGCTAGGGCAGAAATTGCACGACAAGGCAAAGGTCCCTGCTGGTGGAACCCAAATCCAGACGCATAGTGTGTCAGTACCGAATCCCTAACCGATAACGTTGGTGTCGGATGTATGATCCTGCAATAGCGCGTCTTCACGCTCGGATACACAGAAAAATCCCCATCGACGGTGAAGTCGATGGGGATTCACTATAACTGTATCCACCGGATGAGATCGAACGGTTCGACAATCACATCCATCGAAGCACCGCCGTGGGACGTGCAGACATATTGATACGTTCCCGGTGTCCGATAACGTTGCCGAATCTGTTGGTTGGGACCGATTGGTCGGCCAACCAACAAAATGGCTTCGTTGGTCTCGTTACGAATGATTAACGTGTCGCGGAGTCCCGCGATGAGCGTCACCTGTTCGGGGAGGATGATTTCTGCATCATTCGTCACGACGACCGTGTGTGTGCGCTGCTGTTCGAACACCAACCAACCAACGGCGAGTGCGACGCACACTGTCAGTACCGTGACGCGAGCCTTCATTATCGGACCTCGAACATCACGTCGATGGGACCTACATTGGCAAATGTCAATGTGAGCGGGAATGAATCCCCCGATTTCAGGTCCGTGCTGAGCCCAATCAGCATAATGTGATAACTTCCTGGTTTGAGTACTTGCATCCCATTTGCGGCAACGGGAACGCCGCCTTCTGCTGGGATCATTTGCATCATGCCGTTTTCATTGACGACAGTGTGGAGTTCAATGGCTGTCGCGACATCGCCTGTTACGCTGAGCAACGTGTCAGATGTTGACGCGTTACTTATGACCAAATATGCTGCACTGTTGTCACCGTTTGTGCCTTGCCGCGCCCATGGGTCTCGGATGGCGATACCGTTTGATTGTGATACAGGCGTTACTGCCAGATCAGGTGTGGCTACTGCCATCCCCATCTGCCCGGTATGTTGCATCCCACCACATGCTGTGAGGAATAACGTCAACACAATAATACTCAATGTACGCATGATACTGTTTCTAGCGAATTACTCCGCGATAAGTGCGCTTACGTCAGCGACGACATCATCAAGGGGGGATCCAAACCCAATCAAAAGTCGACGTAATCCTTTTTTGTCGATGACCGTGGTTGTAGATGTATGATCCATTGCGTACCCCAACGCGGATCCGGGCGTTTCTCGGCGTTGTGCACCTGCTCCATACGCCTGATACACACGAGCAAGCGCATCAGGTTGACCGGTCAGTGCGATGACGGTTGTGTCATACAGCCCGACAAAGCGCTTGAGGCGTTCGGGGCTGTCACGTTCTGGGTCGACCGTGATAAACACAATAGCGAGTTTGTCTGCACGATCGCCGAGTCGTTGTTTGACCAATTGGAGGTCTGAAAGTGTGGCAGGACATATGTCTGGGCAATTGGTATACCCAAAAAACACCAGCGTTACCTTGCCTTCGAGTGTGCGGAAAGAAAAATCCTCGCCGTTTTGGTCGGTTAGCACAAACGGGAATGCAGCGTCGGGCGGTTCGATTACTGCATTTTTAAATGTATAGTCGGTGCATCCGCCAAGGAAGAAGAGTGTTATGACGGCAATAAACCAGACGCGATATGTATGCATGGCAGTGCTTTCATTAGAGTGAATACGATGATACTGCGTGTCGTCGCGGTGGCGGGTAATCAGGACGAACGCTGTGTGAATGCTTCAACTTGTGAAGCGATTGTGCGATGCGTTCATGAACCGTATAAACCACGTTTTGAAACAAAACAAGAGAAACTGCTTCGTGGGTCGCAGTAGGTTGGTACGCTTGGGGCAGGAGTTGTGTGTGTGCCTGCGACACGTGTGCATCCAGGATGCACACAAACGGAGAGCGCGGTTTGTCCGCAGTGTCATGATGAGCGCAATGAATCATGCAATGGACCGGTAGTATCACCGCAAAGATGATAATACAGACGTATTGGGTGATGGTGTTTCGTCTGCATGCGCGCATCGATGTGTCTCCTACAGGCGACATTGTACGCTATTTCACACACTGGATGAGGGTCAATTGCTGAACTTCAGATGAGTGTTGTGCGCGATGCATTTTGCAAAGCAAGTTTGATTGATCTCCCGCATGGGAGCGCGAGACAGATTTTTTGACATAAACCCCGCTGGCCCAGCGAAAACACCGTGCCCGTAGCCCAGAGTGGGGACTGCAGAAGCGTATGCACTACAACCCAGCCCCGTGCGGAGTGTGAGTCGTGTGCAATCGCGTACACAGAGGTAAGCAGAGTGAGACGCAGACACCGATACGCAGCGGGGTCGCCGCGGATGGGAGTCACCGCTCACGCATAGCAACACATCCCACCAAACGGTCAGAATTATTGGTTATTCGCCGTATACGGCGCGCGCGTTCCGTACCCGAACCACGGATGTCGTAGCTGATTTTGATCCGTTGCCCAGTTGACCGCGGGTGTTTTGTCCCCAACACCATACTGCACCGCCGTTTGTTCGGCCACAGGAGTGTGCTTGACCGACAGCGATGTCTTTCAGAGGCCCAGTCAGCGTGGTCGCCGTGGCGACGACCCCGACCGCACTGGTGCGCTGGATTGTTGAGCCGTCGCCGAGTTGCATCGACGTATTCGCTCCCCAGCAGTACACTTGCCCCGCGGTGCCGAGTGCGCAACTGTGTTCACCGGTGCCTGCGGCGATTGAAATGAGATTGACGAGTGCGGTATTGCCCATTTTGACTGCAACGGCGTGAAACCGGTTGACTGTGGTCCCATCACCGAGTTGTCCGTTCGAATTGCGTCCCCAGCACCAACTGGCGGTTGTACCGGCGAGTGCACAGGTGTATTGTTTGCCGCTACTGATGCGAGAAATCCCAGACAGGAAGCCCGTTGCGGTGCGGACTTGCACCGCACCGCGGTTGGCCGCGACGGCCGAGCCTGTGGCACCAAATGCCTGGTTCCCCCAGCACCACACGGTCCCATTTGTCAAAATTGCACAGGTGTGATCGCTTCCTGCACTGATTGATTTGACCGTATTCAATATTGCCCCTGCAGACGTGCGTACCGTCACGGGGTGTCGTGATCGTGTGGTGGTGCCGTCACCGAGTTGCCCCGCAGCATTTTGGCCCCAACAACTCACCGTACTTGTTCCGCTCAATGCGCAAGAGTGTGTTGCTCCAACCGTTACTGCTGTTTGGCCAGAGAATGGTGTGCCATCTGAATTTTTGGTTACCACCGACCCCAACCTCGCCGTGGTTGTCCCATCGCCGAGCTGACCAATGGTGTTGCTGCCCCAACAGAAGACCCCTGTTGCACTGGTGAGGGCACAGCTATGCGATGCGCCCACTGCCACTTGGGCAACACCGTTCATTGTTACCCCACTATTCGTTTTGAGTGGCAGTGCGATGCCGGTATCTGTGGCCGTGTATGTACCGAGTTGGCCTGCCTGGTTCGCCCCCCAACACCATCCCGCGTTACTGTAGCTCACGAGGCAGTTGCTGTTGGCACTGACAGATAATGTCGCTGCGGATTGTGCTGACGGCAAACAGCGGTACGCATTTACATCATCAATGAACCAGCCTGTCCCCACCACAAGGTTATCTGTGGTGCTCCGGAATCGCAGGCGGACATACGAACCTGTAAGTGCGTTTAAATTGAGTTTTGAGGTAATGTATCCGTGACTTAATCCGGTAAACGCCATCCGACCTGCCAAAACATTGGTGTTTTTGGCAACAATTAATGATGCGTTGTATCCATTGGTGATAAACAACGGCTTTGCATCTACCCATGTCGCACCCGCGTTGAGCGAGTATTCGACAATACCACCGTCATATGCGCTCGTCATTGCTGTGCCGGCATCGTTGTAATACGCTTCGAACTCGTATGAATGACGAAAGCTCATGACGGTTCCCGCAGGGACATAGAACCCGGTGTTCATAGCGAATTTTTGGTCTGATTGGTTTGTGGGGTACAGGAGGGCGACATTTTTGCGACCACTTGTTGCATATGCAAACCCTGCCGGCGCTGGATAGTACCAGTCGGAACTGAGCGATGGAGATTTTGTCCATTTGCTCGGGGTAATGGTCTCGAATG
>CAIPUQ010000545.1 GCA_903868295.1 uncultured Roseiflexaceae bacterium | reverse complement strand
GGCCAAAAAATCCTCGCCGTACAGATGAAAGAAAACGAACCGGTCGACCCGCCCATGCCCAACGCCCCCAAAACGACCACGGTGGGCAGTGCCGACATCCGCGTGCGTGGCATCGATGGCATGTTGACGCGCTTGGCGCGCTGTTGCAACCCGGTCGTTACCGAGCCTATCGCCGGCTATGTGACCCGTGGTCGTGGGGTGACCATCCATCGCGCCGATTGCCACAACATTCTCAACGAGCCGGATCGCAATCGCATCGTGGCGGTCAACTGGGGTGGGTCGGTGCCCAAACTGGGCTTTTCGGTGCCCCTCCAGATCGAGTCGTGGGATCGCGTCGGGCTGTGGCGCGATATTTCGTCGACGATTGCCGATGCGGGCATCAATATCGACGTCGTCGAGCAGGTGCCCACCAAGCGTCACAATGTGTCGATGTTGCGGGCGATTATCCGCGTCCAGAGTGTCGAGCAGCTCACGCGCCTGCTCGATCGGCTCAATCGGTTGCCCGATGTCATCGAGGCGCGCCGCGAAAAAGGAACGTCGAGGTAGGTAGTAGTTAGTAGTTAGTAGTTAGCAGTTTTCAGTTTTCAGTTTTCAGTTTTCAGTTTGCGCGCTGAGTTTGTTTCATCACCGCACTGTATGGTGTGCAGAGCAGAACGCAGTGACGAGATATTAGGTATCAGTGTGCATGGGTGATTGTTGGCTGCAGCAAGCTGTGAATAAACACAATCACTCGTCAGTAATCACTGATATCTAATCACTGATAACTGAACACTATGCGTGCGCCAGCAGCCGTGTCTGTGTCTGCACAAAAATCCGCTCTGCCATTTCTTTGCCATAGCGTTCGCTGACTTTGGCATAGCCGCTCCCCATCTGCGTGGGGCGGTAGGTGTCGCCGTGGGCGTCGCTGGCGACGATATCGACCAGGCCATGGTCGAACAACAGGGTGCTGTTCTTTTCGGTGACGGCGTGGGCAGTAATCTGGAACAACACGCCCGTTTCGTGGATGCGCTTGAGGTCGTCGAGATCGCGCTGGTTGTAGATATAGCGTTCGGGGTGCGCCAGGACGACATGGTACCCCTCGGCCATCAAGTCGACCGCGGTGGGCAAAAAGCGCATGTCGACGGCAAAGACCGGCATCTCGATGAGCACGGTGCGGCTGCCCGCCAAGGGGATGATGGTTTCGCTTTTGAGGTGGCGCGAAATCTGGTCGTGATAGTTAATCTCGGTTCCTGGCAAAATCGTCACATCGAGGCCGTCTGCAGCGGCCAGCTCTTGGAGCTCGTGCGCGCGTTCGCGGATGAGCGCCGGACTGTACTTGCGCGATGCCGACGAATTGGGGCTATGCGGGGTGCCGATGATGGTCGTTACCCCGGCGGCGTGCTGTTGGCGCGCCATATTGAGCGACACGTCGCGACTGCGTGGGCCGTCGTCGAGGTCGTGGAAGATATGGCAATGGATGTCGATCATGGTAGCTGTTTATCCGTAGTAATCAGTAGTGGAATTGAGTTCGGCGTCGTTGAGTACAATGCCGACGATGTTGGCCTTGGACTTCTCGAGCACGGCGCGGGCTTGTTTGGCGGGTTCGCGGCGGGTGTGGCCGGCACGGAGCACCAAGACGACGCCGTCGACACGCGGTGCAAGCACAACCGCATCGGTGACCGCCAGGACCGGTGGTGTGTCGATGATGATGACGTCGGCGATGTCACGCAGGGCATGCAGAATCTCGCCGATGCGGCGCGAACCGAGAATATCGGCTGGGCGTGGTGGCAATGGGCCACTCGCTAGCAACTGCAGGCCAGGTACCGAGGTGGCTTGCAACGGCGCCGGCGTCCCCTCGCTGGCGAGGAGCATGGTGGTGATGCCGGTCTCGTTGCTCAAGCCGAAGAGCGTGTGCAACGCCGGTCGCCGCAAATCACAATCGACCAAGACGACGCGTTGCTCGGCCTGGGCCATGGTGATAGCCAAATTGGCGGCCACTTGGGATTTGCCTTCGTCGATGCCGGCGCTGGTAACGGTGAGGAGTTGCAGCGTCCGATCGAGTCCGGCGAATTGAATGTTGGTACGCAGGGTGCGGAACGCTTCGGCAGCAGCCGACTGCGGGTCGCTCAGAGCAACCAAGGTAGACGTGCTGGTCATTGCGTTCTCCTCGCGGCGACCCGGCGGTCAGGATTGGGTGTTTGGGTCGGGATGGCGCCGATAACGGTCAAACCGACCAGTGTTTCGACATCTTCGCTGTTTTTGAGGGTATCGTCGAGGGCGTTGAGGACCAGCGCCAACAACAACCCGATAATCAGGCCGAGGAAGGCGCCGGCTGCGACGTTGATCCTGGTTTGTGGGCGGTACAACGTCGGCGGGGTGGCCGGCGTCGTCATACGCATGTTGATTTTGTCGGTGCCTTCGAGGCCGTCGTTGAGTGAGCTCACCAGGGCTGCCATGTTTTCGCCGACGGCATTGGCCAATCGCGGCGCCATATCGACGTCGGGGTAATCGACCTGCACAATCATCTTGCGATCATCGGCATTGGCTTGGATCGAGATGTGCTCGAGCAGCCATTCGGGGGAGCGGTCGAGCTGGAGCTGGGCGCTGAGTTTTTCGATTTGGGGGCGCGCCAACGCCAGTTGTTTGTAGCTGTTCATATTGTTGGTCAACACAATCGACAAACCGTTGTCGTTGCGGTTGGGGACGACCAGGTAACTCGCTTCGGAGCGAAAGAGCGGCTCTTGGAGTTTGCTAAACACATACGCAGCCACTGCGGTCAACAGCATAGCCAACAACACGGGCACCCAGCGGCGCCGGAAGATTTTGAAGTACTCACTCATGCGCATGCGCGTCTGCTCCCTCTACCCCGCGGATGGTGATGACCAACAGCCCCAGGAGTGCACCAGCAAGGGCACGGAGCACCGCCGCGGCGAGTTGGTCACGCCAGACCGCTACCCGTTGTGGGTCGTCTTGGTGCGCCAAATCAGCAATGTTGACGGTGGTTTGGCCACTCGTATTGCCCCACAACAGTGTACCATCCCGCGCGAGGACTGCCACGGCCGCGTCGCGGATGGGTACCAACGTCGCCGGATCGCTCCCGCTGACCGTAAACGTCACGGCACGGTTGTCGTTGCGCACGTCGAGCGCCGTGGCAACTGCGGCTGCCTGCGTGTCAGTGCCGACCAACGTAGCAACTTTGGCCTGATATGCGGCGCTCCGGCTAATCGCGGGGAAGTCGTAGGCCAGCGTATCACCGGTGTCGTTCATTGGCGATCGATTGGTGAGCAAAATAGTCCGCGACACGGCATACTGTGGCGGCGTACCGATGGCGGGCACAAGTGCACTCAGGAAGAACACCAGCGCGGGGACCAGTAGCGCCCACCAGCGGCGCCGGATGATGCGTGTCAATCGGCCGAAATCATCCATTGACTACCTCGTGATGTGTGTCGACGAAGGCGCGGATGCGTGCGACGAAGCGATCGCGCCCGAACGACTCGGCATGTGTGCGTATGGCCTGCGCATCCCAGCTGATGGCGGTGGCGCGGGTCAGAGCATCTTGGAGGGCTGCTGGCTCTTGGGCACCAAAAAACAACCCAGTCTGACCATCGATGACCGTATCGAGGGCGCCGCCGCCGCGATATGCGATGACGGGCCGTCCGGCTGCCATGGCCTCGAGCGGGGTGATGCCGAAGTCTTCTTCGCCTGGGAACAAAAACGCTCTGCAGCCCGCATACAAATCAAGACGTTCCTGCTCGCTGATGCGCCCCACAAAGCGGACTGTGGGACCGGCCATGGCCATCAGTTCGGTTTTGTCACGCCCATCCCCAAAGACCACCAGCGGCAGATTGAGCGCGGTGCACGCCTGAATGGCCAAATCGATGCGCTTGTAGGGCACCAACCGGCCACCAGTCAGGTAGTAGTCGCCGGCGGGACGGGGCTGGAACGGCGCGAGGTCGACCGGCGGGGGGATAATCGTCGCACTGCGGCCGTAGTGGGTGTTGATGCGCTCGGCGACGACCTTCGAATTCGCAATGAAGTGAGTCACCCGCGCCGAGCTGGCCACATCCCACGCGCGCAGTGACGCGAGCATCGGTTGCATGACGCGCCGGCGTATCCCGCCGATGCGCTCACGGGCGACGTAGGCATCGGTTTGCCAGGCAAAGCGCATAGGGGTATGGCAATAGCAGATATGCGTTGCACCTGGTGGCGGGATGATGCCTTTGCCATAGGCGCTACTACTGCTGATGATGAGGTTGTAGGGGCGCATGTCAAAGGACTCGAAGGCCCGTGGATAGAGCATAAAGTAATGGCGGAAGTAGCGCCGCCAGGCAGGCAGGTGCTGCATCCAGCTGGTGCGTATGTCCCATGACTGCATGTGCAGGGGCATCGCCACCGGATCCATAATCGACGTATACACCGGCGCGTGGGGGTAGATGTCGTGTATTGCTTCGAGGACGCGCTCGGCGCCGCCGTATTGGTTGAGGTAATCGTGTACGAGTGCAGTTTGCACAGATATCCTAATTTGCTTCACATTGGCTATTCACAGAACACCATATTGTGATTATAGTATGATGGCGCAACGATGCGATGGTTTCGCACGAATTGAATGACGAATTCGTTTCGTCAGAGGAATGCAATGAATACGTCCGAACAAGAGTTACACCAACTCTTTACGAGTGCAAGCATGGGACAGGTCGCCTACCGTACATGGGCCAATCAGGCCCGAAAGGAACGGCGCTTCAATATTGCGCGCCTCTTCGATGCGCTCTGCGCCGCCCGCGGTGCCCGCGCTGAACGTGCCTTTGCAGCGACGCGTGGCGTCGGTACCACTGCGCACAATGTCGATTGCGCGCTCAATGGGATTATCCCGATCCAGGTCGAAATGGAGCGCATTACCGGTACATCCGATCGCTCACGCGATTTGTTGGGCCGCGCTGCGCATGCAATCGCCGAGAAGCGTGACATGAACGCGACCGAACTGGGTGATTTGTATGTCTGTGTGACCTGTGGCGAAACCCGCGAAGGCGAACTCGTCGGTGCGTGCCCCGGTTGTGGTGCAGTGCCCGAGGCACACAAACGCTTTTTGGCGATCGAAGCCATGGGGACGCTCGGACCGCATGCCATCATGCATGCCCTCGAACACACCGAAGCCACGTTGCGTGCGATGTTCAGCGATGTCGACGATACCATTCTGTCGTGCCTTGGCCCAGACAAAGAACCCTCAATCAAAGAGGTACTTGGACACCTCAACGACATGAACTTTGTCTTCTGCGAGCGCGCCACGCTCATCCTCGATACCAACAATCCGCAGCTTTCGTCGGCACATCCACCCAAATTGCAGGCTGCAGCGCACTATCGCAGCCGCGACATCCGGGCAATTCTGCAGGCGTTCCACGATTCGCGCCACGAATGCTTGATGATTCTGCGCGGGTTGACCAGCGCCGCCTGGCATCGCGGTGCCGATCATGTGTCGTACGGCCATGTCAACTTGCTCCATCAAGGCAACTGGATGGTCCAGCACGAGCGTGCCCATATCATCGAGATGGCCCAGCAACGGCACGACCTGCTCGTCGCCTGCGGCAAGGGCGAGCTCGATGCCGAACGTTGTGATCTCATCGGCGAACGCATCAATGAAGGCGAATAAAGCTTCCAAGTACGCCATCGAAGAGATAGCGCCCAACCACTTCATCATCAACGACGTGCGCGTGACTCCGTTTTTGCGTGGCGAGGGTGACCTCGTGGGCAATCGGTTCACGCTCACGTCGTGGCGCCGAAATGGCATGTTGGCACGTATCGCCGAGCGCGGGTTGTCGGTTTTTGCCATCGAGCAGATGATCGAAAAGCTGCCGCACCTGCCGATGGCGTTCCCCATCGGCGACGAGGTTTTTCACCCACAGCACAACACCACCGACCGGTACAGTTACTTCGATCCGACGACGTACACCATCACCCCGTGTGAACCCTACACCTACGAAGGGGTGCCCGGCGTCATCATGCGCCTGGGCTGGATTATCCG
>CAIPUQ010000544.1 GCA_903868295.1 uncultured Roseiflexaceae bacterium | reverse complement strand
GCTGAACGAATAACCGCCTACTCAGATGGGTCCGGCAATGTTGGGCATTCGATTTTTGACGCCGAAAGCAAAGGTATCTATTTTGCGTTTAACCCCGCTGGCCAGAATGGTGCGCCACGCATCATGTACTACAACTTGGCAAACGGGGGTCTGTCGCTCCCGTCTGGGTTGCCAGACCAAACGTACGATCCTGCACTCAGCCCAGATGGCAAGACGCTCTTCTACGCGAAACGGGACGGCGATACAACAGAAATCTACAGCATCCCCACTGCAGGTGGTACGCCAGTACAACTGACACAACGCAAAACAGCACGTGCTCCTGCGGTATCTCCCGACGGGAACTGGCTGGTGTATCTTGCGGTCCCTGCACAGGCTGCTGGGTTTGAATTGTGGGCCCAAAAACTCCTCAACGGTGCCCCAGAGGGCGAACCCGAACAAATAACCCGTGATCAGCTGTTTGATGCAGATTCTGGGATTTCGTGGGGTAAGTAATGCATTTTGTGCATGTTGTTCAAATGTATCATCCGGTGACGAGTGGCTCCGTGAAATTTTTCGTGGAACTCGGTCAACAATTGGTACGCAACGGGCATCGCGTGACGATACTCACCACGACCGCTGCCGAACTCGAGGCATTCTGGTTACCAGCGAAAAACGAGTACCCTGCGGGCTACGAAGAACACCTAGGCACAACGATTATTCGATTTCCTATTCGACGTTTTTCACCTCACCCGCTGATCTATCCTATTCTGCGCCGTCTCCTCGTAGAGCTCGGTCGGTTGCGATGTCCCGTTGGGATATTGCGCGCGGTGTCGGCGTTTACCCCACAAGCGCCCCAATTAACGGCTTGGATTGCCGCGCACAGCTCAGATATTGATGTCATTCATGTCACAAATGTGACACTCGATGGGCTGATCCACCCGGTCATCGACGTGGCAGAACGTGGAGGAGTACCCGTTATTGCGACGCCGTTTATTCATCTCGGCGAAGCGAACGATGCATCGCTGGTACGGTACTACGAGATGCCGCAACAACTCGATATCTTGCGACGTAGTCGAGCGGTATTTGCAATGACCGCGCGTGAACGAAGTTTTCTCGTGAACCATGGGGTGCAAAATGCACAGGTGCATGTGGTCGGGGCTGGGGTCACTCCTGCAGAGGTGACCGGCGGCAATGGCGATTCGTTCCGCGATCAACATACACTGTCAGGTCCGATTGTGCTCCAAATCGGTGCAATGGCACGCGACAAAGGGACGTTGACGACCATCGATGCCATGCGGTTACTATGGCAAAAGGGTAGTGATGCGGTGCTGGTCCTCATCGGAGCCCCACTCGAGCACTTTGTGACGGCTTTTGCGGCGCTTCCGCCAGACGCACGCACGCGTATTGTAATGCTGCCGCACGCGACTGACACCGACAAACGCGATGCATTGGCGGCCGCCAATCTCCTGGTGCTCCCGTCGCGTACGGATTCGTTCGGGATCGTCTTTCTCGAGGCGTGGTGCAATCATCTCGCAGTGATCGGCGCCGATGCGGGGGGGATCCCTGATGTCATCGAACATGAAGTTGATGGCGTGCTGGTGCCGTTTGATGATCCACAACGACTTTCAGCGGCAATCGAATCTCTGTTGGCAGACACCGCACGGGCCCATCAATATGCAATCGCTGGAGCGGCCAAAGTGGCACAGAAGTACACCTGGGATGCAATCGGCACTGCCATGGTACCGGTCTGTGTGGCAGCAGGCACACCCCAGGCATGATTATTGATGTACATCAGCATTATTTGCCACGTCCGCCCGCATACCCAGACGAAGCACGCCAAGCGTGGCTGTATCATGATTCGCGCATTCAAGGGTATCGAGACGTGCCTGCGCTCATCGCCGATATGGATGCTGCGGGGATAGACCAAATCGTCTGGCAAGGCGAGTATTTCCGCCATGCAGAGAACTGTGTCGAACGCAATCGTGTTGTGGCGGCAGCGCTGGCCCAGTACCCGACCCGTTTGCAGGCCTTTGCTAGCATACAGCCTGCGCATCCTGACGCAATAGAGCACATCAAACGTGCACGAGGTGCGGGTCTGCTGGGTGTCGGCGAACTCAATCCTGCGGCACAAGGTTTTTCGTTGCGTGAACCTGCGGTGCTCCGTACGTTGGCGTTCTGTGCTGACGAAGGAATACCTGTCCTGTTCCATGTAAACGAGCCGGTCGGTCCCGCGTATATGGGCAAGGTCCGTACGCCACTTGTTGCGTTTTATGAATGTGCGGCGCGCTTCCCCGAATTACCAATTGTTTTGGCGCACTGGGGAGGAGGCTTGTGGTGGTATGAACAAATACCAGCCGTCAAGCAGGTGTTGCGCAATGTCTGGTACGACACGGCGGCTTCTTTTTTTACCTATCCCGATACCGCGTTGATGGCACAGATGGCGAGTTTGGTGGTACCCGACAAAATCCTCTTCGGCAGCGATTTTCCGCTTCACCCTGCGCGTTCACCAGTGCAATGGCTCACGCAATGGACGTCAACATTCGCCGACGCGTGCCCCGCGCACCTGCGTGCTGGGTGGATGGGACAGAACGTCCAGCAGCTCCTTACGCGCACCACTCATCAATCGAGCGGAACGCCTGTGGATGTTGTTCGCCTCACGATGGCCACCCCGGTGGTGGTGGTTGCGGAGCGTTGGCCGGAAAAGCTCATAACGCTCGCACGATGGAACATCGTAGTGACCGAAGAAACCCCGTGGTGGCAAACAATTGCCCATGCCTTGAGCGAGTCAGGGCATGGGCCAGAGGTGTATGAGCAGGTATCACAGCAGTTACAAGATTGACGCCCTGATTTTATGGACCACGTGCGCCGATGACCACTGATGCACCGGGGAGTATCCATTCACCGACGGACGGAATGCTTCCGATGACTTCGTATGGTCCGTATTGGTCGAAGACTTCGGGGATACGTTCACGCGATTGCTCAT
>CAIPUQ010000543.1 GCA_903868295.1 uncultured Roseiflexaceae bacterium | reverse complement strand
TACGGTCGTATCTGCCCGGTCGAGACGCCCGAAGGTCCAAACATCGGTCTCATCGGCACGATGTCGACCTTTGCCCGTGTCAACGAAATGGGCTTCCTCGAGACCCCATATCGCCGCGTCTACCGCGAAATCCAGACCGCCCAAGGCATCTACGAAGAGGCTAAGGAACTGGTCAAAGGCAAAGCCACCGTCATTGCCCAGCGCGAATACCGCGATATCATCACCGGCGATTTGCTGTTGGTGCAGGGGAGCGTGCTGACGACGCCACCAAAGACGAAAATTGATCCCGAAGACGAATCACAACCCAAGAAGAAACAAGACATCGAAGATAAAGGCGAGAAGTCGCCACAGCACGCAACACAAGACGGGCAAGTCCACTTGCTGCAAGCGGTCTCGACTGCGTTGCTAACCCACCAAAAGCTGCGTGAAGACATCGTCGACCCCGAAACCGGCAAGACCATCGCCGAAGAAGGCTCGATTATCACGGCGGCGATTGCCAAACGCATTGCGGCACTGCCGTTGCGCACCGTCCAGATCCACCCCGTCGTGTCACGCGATGTCAAATACATTACGGCCGACGAAGAAGAGAAATACGCCATCGCCCAGGCCAACGCCCTGGTAGACGAAGCCGGTCGATTCCGTGCCAGCGAAGTCTCGTGCCGCTACAGTGGCGAGTTCGAAGACATGGACATCGCCAAAATCGACTACATGGACGTCTCGCCCAAGCAGGTGGTCAGTGTCTCGACCGCGTTGATTCCGTTCCTCGAGCACGACGACGCCAACCGTGCGTTGATGGGTTCGAACATGCAACGCCAAGCCGTGCCGCTGCTGCGCCCCGATGCCCCCATCGTCGGCACCGGCATCGAGCATCTGGCAGCCCGCGACAGCGGTCAAGTGGTCGTCGCCCGGCACGCCGGCACGGTCCTGAGCGTCAGCGGCGACACCATCATCGTCGAGCAAAACGACGCCATGGGTAACCCGGTCATCACCGAAGCCGGCGAAATCGCCCGTGACGAATACCGGCTGCGCAAGTTCATGCGCTCCAATCAAGACACCTGTATAAACCAGCGCCCATCCGTCGTACGTGGTCAAAAAATCAAGAAGAACGACGTCATCGCCGATTCTTCGTCGACCGATCACGGTGAGTTGGCCCTCGGACAGAACGTCTTGGTGGCATACATGCCTTGGGAGGGCGGTAACTTCGAAGACGCCATCCTGGTCAGCGAACGCCTGGTGCGCGAAGACGTCTTTACCTCGATTCACATCGAGCGCTACGAAATCGAAGCACGCGAGACGAAGCTCGGACCCGAAGAAATCACCCGCGACATCCCCAACGTCGGCCCCGAAAGCCTGCGGAACTTGGACGAGCGCGGCATCATTTATGTCGGTGCCGAAGTGCACCCCAACGACATCTTGGTCGGCAAAATCACGCCCAAGGGCGAGACCGAACTGACCGCCGAAGAACGTCTGTTGCGGGCCATCTTTGGTGAGAAAGCACGCGAAGTCAAAGACAGCTCGTTGCGCGTCCAAAACGGCGTGCGCGGCAAAGTCATCGGCGTCAAGCGCTTTGATCGCACCGAGAACCCCGATGTCGATCTGTCGGTCGGTGTCAACCAGAAGGTCCAGATTTTGCTGTGTCAGAAGCGCAAAATCTCGGCCGGCGACAAAATGGCCGGACGCCACGGCAACAAGGGTGTGGTCAGCCGGATTTTGCCGATCGAAGACATGCCGTTCCTCGAAGACGGTACACCGGTCGACATCATCCTCAACCCCATCGGTGTGCCGAGCCGTATGAACCTCGGTCAAATCCTCGAGACACATCTCGGCTGGGCTGCCGAAAAACTGGGCATGCGCATTGCAACCCCGGTTTTCGACGGCGCTTCCGAAGAAGACATCCACGAATGGCAACGGCGCGCTGCATTGCCAACAGACGGCAAGATTTCGCTCTACGACGGCCGTACCGGCAACTTGTTCCACAACCCAGTGACCGTTGGGTACGTATACGTGCTCAAGCTGGCCCACTTGGTCGAAGACAAGATCCATGCCCGTTCGACTGGTCCATACAGCTTGGTCACCCAGCAACCATTGGGTGGTAAGGCACAATTCGGCGGTCAACGCTTCGGCGAAATGGAAGTCTGGGCACTCGAAGCCTACGGCGCTGCCTACATCTTGCAAGAGATGTTGACGGTCAAGTCGGACGACGTGGTCGGTCGTGTCAAGACCTACGAAGCAATCGTCAAAGGTGAAGCAATCCAAGAAGCCGGCGTGCCGGAATCCTTCAAGGTGCTCATCAAAGAACTCCAGTCGCTCGGTCTGTCGGTCGATGTCCTCTCAGAAGACGAAGAACCGGTCCAGCTCAACGACGAAAACGACGGCGACACAATTCAGCTCGATGGCATCAACATCATGGGTCGAGAACGCGACGAATAGGAGGGGGTAACCCCTTCAGGGAGTACACAGTATGCTCGAGATCAACGATTTCAGCTCTATTCGTATCAGTCTGGCGTCGCCGGAAGCGATCAAGGGATGGTCAAAAGGTGAGGTCACCAAGCCCGAGACCATCAACTACCGCACCCTCAAACCGGAGCGCGACGGTCTGTTCTGCGAAAAGATCTTCGGCCCGACCCGTGACTGGGAGTGCTATTGCGGCAAATACAAGCGCGTGCGCTTCAAGGGCGTCGTCTGCGACAAGTGTGGCGTCGAAGTCACCCGCTCGAAGGTCCGCCGTGAACGCATGGCGCACATTCAGCTGGCCACACCGGTCAGCCATATCTGGTTCGTCAAGGGCTCGCCGAGCCGCTTGAGCCTGTTGCTGGACATCACGCCCCGCAACCTCGAGCGCGTGCTCTACTTCGCAGCCTATATCGTCACCCACATCGACGAAGAAGCCCGCGGCGATATGCGTGCCGAAATCGAAGCACGCTACAACGACCGCATCAAAGCGCTCGAAGTCGATGCCGACAGCAAGCGCGGCCAAATTGCCACGGCGCTGTCTGCGAACCTGCAGAAGCTGAACATCGACGATTCGACACCGGTTGCGAAGGCAAAACCTGCAAAAAAAGACCCTGAAGATGAGTCTTCAGCTTCTGTCGTGCAAGCCGATCCGGAAGTCGAACCGCAAACACCGGCTACCATACAAGCACGCAAACAGGCGGACATCGATGCCCAGTTCCGCGCCCTCAAGCTCGAATACGAGCTATTGAAGGAAGATCTGAGCAACCGCGAAGACGAAACAGTCGAGGAAGAACTCCTCTTCCATGGCCAAGTCCTCATCGAAGAAGGCCGCAAAATCACCGAAGACAGCCTCGACCAATTAGATGAGCTGTACGAGCGTGAGACCGTGGCACTCAAGAAGAGCATGGACGACGCCGAAAAGCTGCGTGCCGACGCCGAACTCATCCGCGACGCCTCACGCGAACAGCGCGAGCAGGTTGCGCGTGAGCAGCAGAACCGCATCGGCGAGCAAAAAGACCGCGCCATCGATGGCCTGCTCAAAGAAATGAAGCAGAAAATCGACCTGGTTGACTCGATCAAACCAAAGCGTATCCTCAGCGAGACCGACTACCGCGATCTACGCGAAACAGCCCCCGGTGTCTTCAAGGCCGAGATGGGCGCTGGTGCTATTCGCGACCTCATTTCGCGCACGGTGCACCTCGACGAACTCGCAGAAGTCCTCCAGAACGACATCAACGCGACGCACAACAGCCCCAAGCGCAAGAAGTTGACGAAGCGCTTGCGCGTCGTCGAAGCCTTCCGCAAGAGCGGCAACAAGCCCGAGTGGATGATTATGACCATTTTGCCGGTCATCCCACCCGACCTGC
The DNA here is from genome assembly GCA_903868295.1 of uncultured Roseiflexaceae bacterium. Lineage (GTDB taxonomy): Bacteria > Chloroflexota > Chloroflexia > Chloroflexales > Roseiflexaceae > UBA965. The sequence goes on along the minus strand of CAIPUQ010000543.1, from coordinate 3,927 downwards.
GCCCAATGGTCCAACTCGACGGCGGTCGCTTTGCGACGTCGGACCTGAACGACCTGTATCGCCGCGTCATTAATCGCAACAACCGTCTCAAGCGCCTGATGGAGCTCAATGCTCCCGACATCATCGTGCGCAACGAAAAACGTATGCTCCAAGAGGCCGTCGATGCGCTCATCGACAACGGTCGCCGTGGCCGTGCCGTCAGCGGCAAGGGCAAACATCGCCTCAAGTCATTGAGCGACATGCTCAAGGGCAAGCAGGGTCGGTTCCGTCAGAACTTGCTCGGTAAGCGTGTCGATTACTCGGGCCGTTCGGTCATCGTGGTCGGTCCGAACCTCAAGCTCCATCAATGTGGTCTACCAAAGAAGATGGCACTCGAGCTGTTCAAGCCGTTTGTGATGCAACGCTTGGTGGCCAACGGCATTGTCAGCAATATCAAAGCCGCCAAGAAATTGGTCGAACGGGTTAAGCCCGAGGTCTGGGACGTGCTCGAAGAAGTCATCAAGGAATACTTGGTGCTGTTGAATCGTGCTCCGTCGTTGCACCGTCTGTCGATCCAGGCATTCGAAGCCAACCTCATCGAGGGTTCGGCCATCCAATTGCACCCACTCGTCTGTACGGCCTTCAACGCCGACTTCGACGGTGACCAAATGGCTGTGCACGTACCGTTGTCACGCAAAGCCCAAGAAGAAGCCCGCCTACGCATGTTGTCCAAGTACAACATTCTGTCACCAGCAACGGGCGACCCAATCATCACGCCGTCACAAGACATCGTGCTGGGCTGCTTCTATTTGACGATTGTCAACGACGGTGGCAAAGGTGCAGGCAAAATCTTCACCAGCGCCGACGAAGCATTGTTGGCATACGACAAAGGCGTCCTCGACATCCAAGCACCGGTCTGGGTTCGGATGGAAGGTGTGACGCTCCAGGGCGACAACATCAAAACCACTCGGTCCGACGGTTCGAAAGTGCCCGCCAGTGTCCGCCCACTGCCAGACGGCAGCGACGGCAGCAAGCGCATGTTGCTCGAGACGACCGTCGGTCGCTTGATCTTCAACCGCGAACTGTTGCCGCCACTACAGTACCGCAATCACGAAGTCGTCAAGGACGGCCTCAAGCACATCATTGCGGACTGTTACAAGTACTACACTAACCCTGACCACTTGACCGAAACAGATCTCGACACCATCCGCGCCATGTACCCCGAGCGCTACTTCTCGCCCGAAGAGCTGCATCGCTACTACGGTTCGGAGCGGACTGCCGAGCAGGCCGACAAAATCAAGGCACTGGGCTTCCACTACGCAATGCGTGGCGGTATGACCGTCGGTGTGGAAGACATCGGCGTACCCAAAGAAAAAGCCGAAGCCCTCGAAAAGGCAGAGAACGAGCGTATTGCCGCTGATCGCCGCTATCGCCGAGGCTTGACCACCGACGAAGAGCGCTACAAAGAAGTCATCGACATTTGGACCGAAGCCGGCAAAAAGATGACCAAGCTGGTGCGTGAACTCAACGAAGTCAAGGTCGACCCCGAGACCAAGCGGTTCAACCCGGTGTCGATGATGGTCACATCAAAGGCCCGCGGCAACATCAATCAGCTGACCCAGATGGCCGGCATGCGTGGCTTGATGGCCGACCCAACCGGCAAAATCATCGAATTGCCCATTAAGTCGAACTTCCGCGAAGGTCTGACCGTGTTGGAATACTTCGTGTCGACCCACGGTGGCCGTAAGGGTCTGGCCGACACCGCGTTGCGTACTGCAGACGCTGGCTACCTGACCCGTCGTCTCATCGACGTCGCCCAAGACAACATCGTCACCATCGAGGACTGTGGCAGCAAAGAATCGTTACTGCTCCACAGCGCCGACGACATCGACGTCATGAAGGTCCTGCCAGCCCGTGTCATCGGCCGTATTGCTGCCGAAGACATCCTGCGCACAGACGGTTCGGTCCTCGTGCCCGCCGGTGAAGAAATCCACGAAGACCTGGCCCGTGAGTTTGTCAAAAACGACATCACGTTCGTCAACGTGCGTACGCCGCTCTACTGCCAAGCCGAATACGGCATCTGCCGTAAGTGTTATGGTCGTAACTTGGCTACCGGCAAGCTTGTCGAAATCGGTGAAGCGGTCGGTATTATCGCCGCCCAATCCATCGGTGAGCCTGGTACCCAGCTGACCCTGCGTACCTTCCACACCGGCGGTGTGGCATCGGCCGACGACATCACGCAAGGGTTGCCCCGTATCATCGAAATTTTCGAGGCCCGTGTGCAGGCCAAAACCCGCGCCGTCCTCGCCGAACAAGATGGTCTGCTCAACGAACACAAAGAAGAGGGCCGCCATACCCTGCATATCGTCGACGACGGCAGCGTCTATGACGAACAGATTATGCCCAAGCACTACGTCGCAGTGGTCGAAAACGGCGAGCGCGTGACGAAGAACCAAGTCATCGCCCGCAGCAACCGCACTGACCTGGGTGGTCAGACCATCCGCGCCCGTCAAGACGGTGTGGTCATGGTATCGGGGAGCGTCATCACCGTGGTAGACAGCTACCACGAGGAAGTCGACACCATCGTCGCCACCACCGCACGTCTGCGCAAAGGCCTCAACGACGGGACCCGCGTCTACACCGGTCAGCTCTTGACCGAAGGCGCTGCCCATCCACAGGAACTGTTGCAGATCCAAGGGCGCGACGCACTGCAATCCTACCTCGTGAAGGAAGCCCAAAAGGTGTACCGTTCACAGGGTGTGGATATCAACGACAAGCACCTCGAAGTCATCATCCGTCAGATGCTCCGCCGTGTGCGCATCGACGAGACCGGCGATACGCACTACCTGCCCGGCGAAACCGTCGATCAGGCCGAGTTCACCCGCGTCAACGCCGATGTCTGGGCCCAGGGTGGTATGCCCGCAGTCGCTTCGTCGCTGCTGCTCGGTATTACCAAGGCATCGCTGACCACCGATAGCTTCTTGTCCGCTGCGTCGTTCCAAGAGACCACCCGCGTGCTCACCGAGGCTGCCATCACCGGCAAAATCGACTACCTGCGTGGCCTCAAAGAAAACGTCGTCATCGGCAAACTCATCCCAGCCGGTACGGGCGCCGAAGCGCGCCGCCTGGTGGCAGCTGCTGCGGACCGCGAGACAGAACGCCTGCGCGCCATCGAAATCGAGAACGCACGTCTGGACGCCGAAGAAGAAGAGTACTATCGCGACTCCGAGGCAGAGCAACCAGAGCAGCCAGCAGCAGCCGTCGCTGTCGAAGCCAAGCCACGGGTCACGCGCACTCCGTCACTCAGCCCCGAAGATGCTGCCGCAATGGCACTCCTCGAACAGCTGCGCAAAGACATGAATGCGCCGGATCTCGACTTCACCACGCTCCCCGATATCACGCAGCCCAGCGCTGACGTCGAATTCGAAGCACCGGTCACCGCCGAAGCACCAGCTGAGGAGGCACCGGCCGCCAAAAAGACCACCAAGAAGGCCACAGCCAAAGCCGATGAGGCCGAGGACAGTGCACCTGATGCTCCCGCCAAACCCAAACGCGCTCCTGCCAAAAAGAAGAACGACACGCAAGAATAGTTCTCCTTCTTGGTCCAACCACCCCATCACACGATGGGGTGGTTTTTTGTGCGTGCGTTTGTGCACAAAAAGACCCCGCAGTGCTCTGACGAACACTGCGGGGGTTGCCGACAGGAGCTAGGAGTACTTCTTGACGACGGCGGCGAACTGATCGACGCGATCCTGCTCGTACGCGACACGTGGCAAGTATCCAATGATGTAATCAGCGCCTGCTGCCACCAACGTCTCGATCTTGGCGTCGACCACATCAGCAGTACCGACAACGGCACCCTTCTTGTAGTCTTCGAGCGTCGTGACCGCGCCGTTGTAGGCGGTACGCACCTTGAGAGTGGCCTTCTCTGCGTCTTCACCCTTCTCG
>CAIPUQ010000542.1 GCA_903868295.1 uncultured Roseiflexaceae bacterium | reverse complement strand
CAGTGTATCGACGGGACGGCGCAGACCCCCATCGACATCACGGCCAAATCGACCAACGATGTCGCCGACCCGGTCTTTGGGTACAGCGCTGGTGCAGCGGACTTCGTCAATAACGGACACACGGTCCAAGCGGTGCCTGCAGCCGGCAACACATTGACCGTCGGCGAGACGGTGTACACGCTCAAGCAGCTCCACTTCCACACCCCCAGCGAGCATGCCATCGACGGGGTGAAAGCAGCAGCAGAAATGCATTTTGTGCATCAATCCGAGGCTGGTGTGTTGGCAGTCGTCGGCGTAATGATCGTCGCTGGGGATGCACCCAATGCAGCCTGGGAGCCGTATGTGGCTGGTACCAGCACCCCCAAAGGCGGCGCAGCCAGTGCCACCATTGATTGGCCAGCCTTGTTGCCGGCCGAACATATCACCTACCAATATCAGGGCAGTCTGACCACGCCGCCCTGTTCCGAAGGGGTGCAATGGATGGTGATGCGCGACGCCGTCACGCTGAGCCAAACCCAAATCGATGCCCTTGCCGCTGCCTACGAGGGCAACGCCCGCCCGCTTCAGCCCATCGGTGATCGCGAGGTGGTCCTCGACACACAGACCAAATAGTCCCGCAGTTTGCACCCCACACCACTCGAACAGAGTTGGTGTGGGGCTTTTTTGTGTGCTTTGACTGGTGGGTCGAGGGGCACCTGCGCTGAGAGCATCTCAAAACATGATTAAAATGATTGTATTTATCGTCTTAATGCAGAAAAAACAGAGATTGACGAATCTCGATGCGCATATTTGTGCATTACGATACGAAAACGGGTAAAAAATCGATTGACGAACGCAGATAAATACTCTAGAATCTATCTCATGCAACTTTCAGCTTCAAGGGGGAACCTTTGTGGTGGGGATTGCACAAGATTTTCCGTTCTCTTCGAAAGGATCAGAACACATGCGAACGACCTCATCATGGAAGCGCGCAGCTGCCTTGTTGGCAGCAGCATTGTTGCTTCCATTGCTCGTGGCCTGTGGCGGCGCAGCTGCCCCAGCCGCAGAGCCAACCGCAGCTCCAGAGGCACCTGCTGCAGAACCAACCGCAGCACCAGCCGAAGAGCCAGCTGCAGAGCCAACTGCAGAGCCAGCCGCCGCCGAGAAGGACACGACCCTCAACATCCTTTACTGGCAGGCACCAACCATCCTGAACCCACACTTGGCATCAGGCACCAAGGACTTCGACGCAGCTGGCGTCATCCTCGAGCCATTGGCACGCTACAACTCGGCTGACGAGTTGGTACCGTACCTGGCCGAAGAAATCCCAACCTTGGCCAACGGCGGCGTTGCTGCAGACAGCATGAGCGTCACCTGGAAGCTGAAGAAGGGCGTGAAGTGGTCCGACGGCAGTGATTTCACCGCTGACGACGTCATCTTCACGTGGCAGTACGCTTCGAACGAGAAGACGCCGGCAACGACGGCTTCGAACTACAGCGGTATTGCCAACATCGAAGCTGTTGATGCAAACACCGTCAAGATCACCTGGAAGGCTGCAAACCCAGACCCATACGTCGCTTTCGTCAGCTACTCGGGTCAAGTGATCCAGAAGAAGCAGTTCGAAAAGTGTGTTGGTGAAGCAGCAATGACCGACGCAGCTTGTCAGGCTGCAAACTTGGCACCAATCGGCACCAACGCCTACATGCTGAAGGAATTCAAGCCGGGCGACGTTGTTGTCTATGTCAAGAACCCAGCCTACCGCAACGCTGACAAGACCTACTTCGAGACGGTCGAAATCAAGGGTGGCGGCGACGCTGCTTCTGCTGCACGTGCAGCATGTGAGACCGGCGAAGTCGACTACAGCTGGAACTTGCAGGTTCCGAAGGACGCCCTCGAGCCAATCCTTGCCGCTGGCAAGTGTGAAGCAATCGCCGGTGGTTCATTCGGCGTCGAGCGTATCGTCGTCAACTTCGCAAACCCAGATGCAGCCTTGGGCGCAAAGCGCTCAGAGCCAGATCAGCCTCACCCATTCTTGACCGACCTCAAGGTTCGTCAGGCAATCAACAAGGCAATCGACCGCAAGGCCATTGCTGAGAAGCTGTACGGCCCAACCGGCGTTGCAAACTGCAACATCTTGGTCGTCCCAACTGCCGTCGACTCAAAGAACACCACGTGTGAGCGTGACGTCGAAGGCGCAAAGAAGTTGTTGGACGAAGCAGGCTGGAAGGATGAAGGCGGCGCACGCACCAAGGACGGCAAGACCATGTCCTTGTACTTCCAGACTTCGATCAACACCCTTCGCCAAGGCGAACAGGCAATCATCAAGGCCAACCTGGCCGAGATTGGTATCACTGTGAACCTGAAGGCTGTCGATGCAGGCGTCTTCTTCTCGGGCGATCCGGGCAATGACGACACCCTGAACAAGATGTTTGTCGACATCCAGATGTACACCAACGGTCCTTCGGGCACCGATTCACAGTCGTACCTCGAAGGCTGGACCTGTGCCAATGTGAACTCGGCAGAGGGCAGCTGGAACCAGGGTAACGACGGTCGCTACTGCAACAAGGACTACGACGCTTTGTTTGCGACGTATGCTGCAGAGACCGACGTTGCCAAGCGCACGGAAATGGCAATTCAATTGAATGACTTCCTCATCAATGATGTTGCAGTTATGCCTTTGATCAACCGCCGCACGCCAAACGCCAAGATCATCGGGTTGAACGGTCCTACCCACAACACCTTTGACTCGGGCTTGTGGAACATCCACGAGTGGTCCAAGTAAGCTTGTCCATCCCGCGGAGGTTGACCATGGTCAACCTCCGCATCCATCCCCTCTCAACCCCTCTCTTCCCAATACTTTCTTACGCGTTACGTGGAGAACCACTCCATGACTCAATACATCATTCGACGAGTGCTGGTGGCAATTCCAACGTTGCTGCTGATTAGTGTGATTATTTTCGGCGTGCTTGCATTAGCACCCGGCGACCCATTGGCGCAATTTGCGCTTAACCCGGCAATTCCCATGGAAACACGTGCCCGCATCCGTGAGTCATTTGGCCTCGATAAGCCATGGCCGGTGCGGTATGTACGCTGGATAACCTCGATGGTCAAAGGCGATTGGGGTTTTTCGTTTGCAACGAAATCTCCGGTCATTGATGTTGTTGTGCAACGCATCCCACAGACATTACAAGTGGTTGGTGTTGCCTATTTACTTGCGATCTTAATTGCCGTCCCAATAGGAATTATCTCGGCGGTCAAACAATACTCATTCTTTGACCAAATTACCACCTTCCTGTCGTTCATCGGTGGTGCATTGCCGTCGTTCTTTACTGGGCTGTCATTCATGTTGATATTTGCCATCAACCTCCAATGGTTCCCGATTGTGTATAGTTCTACGCTCGATTTAACGACGTCCGCAGGAATCACGCAACAGCTCAAACAGATGGTGTTGCCAGTGATGGTGTTGGTCGTCCAACAGACTGCTGCGTTGACCCGGTTCATGCGTTCGTCGATGCTCGATAACTTGCCATTGGACTATGTGCGTACGGCACGTGCCAAGGGGTTGAACGATTGGGCTGTGGTCATCCGACACGTCGTGGTCAACAGTATCATCCCGGTGATTACGCTTATTGCGTTGGGGATTCCGGCGATTTTCGCCGGGGCCATCATCACCGAAAACTTGTTCCGCGTGAACGGTTTGGGTCAGTTGTTGGTAACATCAATCCAGAATTCTGACACACCGACCGTGATGGCGCTGGCGTTCATCTTTTCGATTTTGGTGGTTGTCTTCAATTTGATAGCTGACCTGTTGTATGGCGTGCTCGATCCTCGAGTCAAATACACATAGCGTACCAGCCAAGCGAAAGAAAACAGAATGGCAGCGACACCATCGGTGGCTGAGGCAATCGCAGAGGTTGCGCAGAACACCAATAAAAAACAACGCACGCTGTGGGGCGATGCATGGCGTCGATTCAAGAAGCATCGATTGGCGATGTTTGGCTCTATCGTCATCATCTTTTTGACACTGACGGTGTTAATTGGCCCTAGCCTGTGGACCGTTGATCGTGATGCGCTTGACTTCGCCTATACGATGAGCAACCCCATCCCAGAGCACCCACTGGGGACCGACGAACTCGGGCGTGACATGTTGGCCCGTGCGTTGTATGGCGGGCGGATTTCGTTGTCGGTTGGTGTGACCGCGATGCTTATTGCGGTGTCACTCGGGTCGTTGATTGGCGCGGTATCAGGTTACTTGGGTGGCTATGTCGACGAGGTGTTGAGCTTCTTGACCAACCTGTTCTTGTCGTTGCCGCAGTTGCCGTTGTTGCTTTTGACGGTCTATTTGTTCCGCGACAGTGTGACCAAAGTGCTTGGGCTCGAGTTCGGGATGTTTGTCATTGTGGTGACGATGGTCGGTATTTTGGCGTGGATGTCGACGGCGCGTATTGTGCGCGCGTCGTTCATCTCGCTCAAGCAAAAAGAATTCGTCGAAGCTGCGGTGTGTGTGGGCGTCAAGCAGTCGAGCATCATGTTCAAGCATATTTTGCCCAATGCAATGAGCCCCATTATTGTGGCTGCGACGCTCGAAATCGGCAGTGCTATTCTGAGTGAATCGACGCTGTCGTTCTTGGGCATCGGCTTCCCGCCGGACACCCCAACCTGGGGTCGTCTGGTAACTGATGGCAGTCAATATTTGCAGATTGCACCACATTTGCCGTTGATTCCTGCTGCGTTGATCTTTGTCACCGTGTTGAGCATCAACTTCATGGGTGACGGCCTGCGCGACGCACTCGACCCACGGTCGCGACTCTAGGAGTGTGATGGACACACCGCGTATCACCATGATTGCGCCCTTCGGCATCCGGCCGAAGGGCACCCTTTTGGCCCGTATGCTCCCGCTCGCCAAGGCATTGACGCGGGCCGGCATGCGGGT
>CAIPUQ010000541.1 GCA_903868295.1 uncultured Roseiflexaceae bacterium | reverse complement strand
GCCACACTCACGAATGTCGCATCGGGTGGAATCACCGGGACCCCTAGTACACTCCCCACGAATTGGCAGCTCAGCGGCGGATTCTTGATCGGTCCATCGGCGAATCTCGCCAATGCAAATATGCAGAATGTCAGTTTTGCAAACGCCAATCTCAACCAAGCCAATCTGACTGGTGCAACGCTGGCCGGTGTCACATCGGGGGGGATTACAGGCACACCGACTGCTCTGCCCGTCGACTGGAACGTGCGCGGTGGCTATTTGATCGGGCCAGGTGCCAATCTGGACGGTGCAAATCTTGCTACATTTGATTTGCGCACCACCAATCTGACCGGTGTCAATCTGGCCAATGCCAATCTCAATGGCACGCAATTGTTGGGAGCAACACTGACCAATGTTGCCTCGGGTGGTGTTGTTGGGACCCCAGCTGCCCTGCCGACTGGTTGGCAGTTGCTGGGAGGGTATCTGTTTGGCCCCGCTGCCGATTTGCGGCGCGCAGATTTGCAAAACATCGAGCTCTCTGATGTGTCGTTGGCGGGAGCGGTAGTGACCAATGCTGACCTTTCGTATGCTGCATTCTTTGATGTGCACCTCGCGGGGACTGATTTCACCGGTGCACAGTTAGCCGGTATCTCTGCACGCGGGCTGAGCGGCACCCCGGTATTACCAGCAGGATGGCGCGTCATTAATGGTTATTTGCTTGGACCAACAGTAAACATGACGGGTGCTGATCTGCGCGGAGCGGATCTCTCGGGTATGAATCTCTCCAAAGCAACCATCGTCGGGGCAACCTTGGCGACGGCAAATCTCAGTAATGCGAACCTATCGCGTGCGGTCATCGCAGGGACCAATCTGGCGGGTGTCGATTTGTCGGGGGCACAGTTGACAAAGGTTGCATCGTGGGGGATAACCGGTACCCCTGCCAGCCTCCCACCACAATGGGTAGTCCGGTCCGGCTATTTGCTTGGTCCTACCGCATATCTCCCGAGTGCATCGTTTGCAGCGGCGGCTGACCTCAGCAGTGTCAATCTCGCGGGTGCGTATCTGGCGAACAGCACGTTCGCTGGTGTCCAGTTGACCACTGCGGTGCTGTCTGGTGCCAACCTCTCAGGGGCGAATATGATGGGTGCATCGTTGGCAGGAGCGAACCTGAGCGGGGCGACACTGACGGGTGCCAATCTCACCGGCGCGAACCTCAGCGCGGCGACCTTCACGGGAGTGACCTGGCGTAATACGATCTGCCCTGACGGCACCAATAGTGATGCGAATGGAAATACGTGTGTCGGAGCGCTGGTTGCACCGACGAACACGATCATGCCGACGAACACTGCCACCCCGACGCGCACTGCTACTCCGATGATTACTGCTACCCCTACCAAGACCTTGACCCCATCCAAGACCGCCACTGCGACTAAGTCAATGACTCCGACAAAAGTAGCGACGATGACCAAAGCAGCCACGGTAACCCGGTCGTTGACTCCAACAAAGCCTGCCCCTGCCACCAAGACACCGACGCGTACCCGCACGCCAACGAAACCAGTCGGCAGCAAAGGCAAGCCGTAGCCCAAATGCGAAAATACCAACGTGAGCAGTCGTGCATGGGGTACGATTGCTCACGTAAAATTACAAACCGTACATGAACGTGCAACAGCGCTTTTCTCCGCAAGAAAATTTATATCTTTGCGCAAATATCCATGATTTGATTTGACTTTTTGAGATGAATTAACTAAAATTATAAAATAAAGATTAATGGTTTTATTCTCAATTTATCGCGCATGAGGATTCGTATGAAAAATATTTTACTTTTGTTTGCTGTGGTCGGGCTATTCTTGGTTGCAGCGTTGTACTCTACACCGCCGGTTTTGGCAACGAGTTCTGATTGTAGCGCACGCGGGGATGGCGTAGACTTGAGCGGCTGTGATCTGGACGGCGTTGACCTCGGCTTTCGGTCACTTAGAAATGTAAACTTTTCCGATGCCAGTCTGGTGGGTGTGAGTTTCCATTGTACCGATTTGAGAGGGACAAACTTCAGTAACGCAGACTTGAGTACTGCGTTTATACACTGTGCGAATCTGGGCGGGACGAGCTTCTATGGTGCAAATACGACAGGGGTTAACTGGGGGACGTGGAACACATTTTTGAACACGACCTGTCCGAACGGGACGATTACAAGTACCAGTTGCGTCGGAAATTATGGGACGCCGCCAACCTCTACGATAACGCCAACCCCGTCAGCCACATCCACGCACACCGCCACGGCGACGTTCACAGAAACGCCGACGGCTACGGCAACATCGACACACACGGCAACGCCGACGTACACAGAAACGCCGACCAATACGGCAACCTCTACCAATACGGCAACGCCCACATACACAGAAACGCCGACCAACACAGCAACCTACACGGCAACGCCGACGTACACAGAAACGCCGAGCAACACTGCAACCTCGACCAATACGGCCACCTACACAGCCACATCCACCTTTACCGTAACGCCGACCTTCTCTGTTACATCGACGAAAACGGCGACACCGACCGCAACTGTACGCGCAACCAACACTCGGACTCCTACCGTTACAGCATCGGCAACACCAATACCGTTGAGTCAAACGATTACATTCGGGACGCCCCCCAACAAACTCGAAGGTGGTGCATCGTTCAGCCTCGAAGCGACGTCGAGTGCTGGTGCCACCGTGACGTTTAGTTCGAGCACGACGTCGGTCTGTACAGTGACGTCGGCCGGCGTGGTAACGCTCCGCACCTACGGTGACTGCACGATCACAGCGAATGCCGCAGCAGCAATGGTAGGCGGCGTGTCGTATGCAGCTGCTACACCCGTGACACGTACGTTTACGGTCAATGCAGTGCAGACGATTGTCTTCCCGACGCCAGCAGACAAACTATACACGGTACCAGACTACACGGTGACCGCTATGACGAACTCTGGCCTGGTCTTGATTTTTACTGCATCTACCCCCGCAGTCTGTACGGTTACCACGAGTGGTACGGTCGACTTGATTGCCCCTGGTACGTGTACGATTACTGCAGCACAGGCCGGAGGGTTATCGGGCGGCAAACCATATGCAGCAGCATCGGTGACCAAGTCGTTCGAAGCGACCGCACCTGCACAGACGATCAGCATACCTACACTGCCTGAATGGTATACCTACAACGGCAACGAATTCACCCTCACGGGAACGACTTCTTCTGGCCTCTCCGTGAGCTACACCAGCACGACACCACTCGTCTGTACGGTGGTAGGGACCAAACTGAAGGTAATCGGAACGGGCAAGTGTTCAATCAAAATCTCACAGCCAGGCGGCACCACCGGTGGTGTGACCTATGCTGCGGCACCGGATGTGGTCCGTGAGTTCTTTATCTCGAGCTCGACCGCAACGCCGACAAGCACACACACACCGACACGGACCTTCACGCCGACCCCGACCCCTACACTCATCCCCTTGTTGATGAAGAAGGGTGCAGTTGGTGCATCATTTGTGCTTGGTTTGCTCCAGAATGGTACGTTGATTACCTGGGGTATGAACCGTGAGTATCAAACCAATATCCCGCCATGCTGTGGATCGGGTATGAGCGATATCGCCGTCGGTACCAACTTTGCGATCGCGCTCAAGGGCGGCATGGTATTTGGTTGGGGAGCGAACACAAAGGGCCAACTCAAGTTCCCTGCCGGCACCAAGAAAGACATCGTTTCGATTGCGGCTGGTGGTGCACACGGTATGGCATTGACACGAAAAGGGTTTGTGCTGAGCTGGGGCGACAACGGCTTTCGACAAGTTACTGTCCCAAAAGGCTTGCGCAATGTGACCCAAATCGCCGGCGGCACGAATCACTCACTGGTCATCAAGAGCGACGGGTCAGTGCAAACCTGGGGCAGTAATGCAGCGGGTCAGACCAAAGCCCCTCCAGCTATTACGCGCAAGCCAGCCAAAAAAGTCATTCAGGTCGCTGGCGGGCTCGATCACTCACTTGCATTGCTCGACAATGGAACCGTGCTGGCGTGGGGCGGCAACGCATTTGGTCAATCTGCAGTACCTGCAACGGCCATCAATGTAAAGCAGGTCAGTGCCGGCAACCAGTTTTCGCTGGTGGTACAACACGACGGCACGGTTTTTGGTTGGGGCCGCAACGACAACAATGTGTATAACATCCCACCCGAATATACCGACATCTATACCGTCGCAGCAGGCTATACCAACACCATCCTCGGCTTGCGCAACGGGCGCGCCATCGTGCTTGGTGATCAAACCAACGACGTTGCCGTCTCACGCACACCCACCAAGACAGCGACCCCAACACCCTAAGCGGATGTCTGCTTCGATTTAAAGCACAGGCTATACGAAATCGTTCTGAAGTGTTGGCTCCAATGGAGTACTCGTGCCCCACGCCAATTCGATGTCAACCGAATCGAAATAGCGGTCAATGACATCTCCCGTAGGCGAAGAGATGGGCACGAAAACGACGGAGCGGCAAAACGGAAAAACAATTCTGCATAGTACTCCCGAATCCCTCATGCACGCATGAGGGATTCGTTGTGTCACCAAACCAGCCCGATGTACGAGATGTCACGGTGGTGCGATGTACATACCCAAATCAGTAGCCCAATGGCAAGCCATTCCCCAAACGAGGTATGCGCTGTGTGCATTTGTGTAGTAGTCCGACTGTTAGCGGAGTCATAGCAGTACGCGTATGCAAGTTGTAAAAATAAATTTGATAACATTTTCTTCATGATACAAAAACTCACGAACATATTGTGTCTTTCTGACTTTTACTGTATTGTAGAAAAACGCAGTTCCTCATCCACGTTTTTACCATGAACTCAGATAGGAGTGTTATGAAGATTGCCGTTCTGTTGTGTGTAGCAACTGGTGTTTTCCTCTGTGCGCTGCTGTTGACAACGCAGACGATTTTTGCTGCGAGTAGCGATTGTAGTGCGCGCGGCATAGGCGTGGACTTGAGTGGATGCAACCTGAATGGAAGCAATTTGGCGGGGACCAACTTTACTGGTGCAAACCTCAGTGGAGCACTCGTCACCTATGCTGTGGCAAATAATGTAAACTTTACGAGCGCAAATCTTGTCGGAACAGATTTTAACTGCACCGATTTAGCATCTGCGAATTTTAACAATGCAGATCTCAGCAACGCAACAATCACTTGCGCCGACCTCAGAAACACGAATTTCCTCGGCGCAAACCTCACCGGTGCGACCGTCAGTGGCAATATGTGGGGCAACACCACCTGCCCTGATGGTACCAACACGGACAGCAATGGTGGTACCTGTGTTGGACATACGATTGCGCCGACCAACACGGCAGTACCCACGAACACGACCGTACCAACGGCAGTACCAACCAACACGACCGTACCAACGGCAACTGCACTCGCGACCAACACAACAGCACCAACCGCGACGGGACGGGCCACCAACACGACAACACGTACAGCAATCAGTACACGCCCCAAGACTGCGACAACGACCAAAATCCCACCCACAATGACGGTTGCAAAGAGTACCAATACGGTGACGAGTAGCAGAACACCGACGAGTACACACACTCCAACACCTCTCCCATTGTTGATGAAGAAAGGTGCGGTCGGTGCTTCGTTCGTGCTTGGTCTGCTCCAGAATGGCACGTTGATTACCTGGGGTATGAATCGTGAATACCAAGCCGATATCCCACCGTGTTGTGGATCAGGTATCAGCGACGTAGCCGTGGGCACCAACTTTGCTCTCGCGCTCAAGGGCGGCACGGTATTTGGCTGGGGAGCAAACACAAAAGGTCAACTGAGGTTCCCCGTTGCCACCAAGAAAGACATCGTATCGATTGCGGCGGGCGGGGCCCATGGAATGGCATTGACGAACAAAGGGACTGTACTGAGCTGGGGCGACAACGGTTACCGGCAAGTTGAAGTACCCAAAACGGTTAAAAATGTGACCCAAATCGCAGGTGGCACACATCACTCGCTGGTCATCAAAAATGATGGATCAGTCCAAGTATGGGGTGGCAATGCGTCGGGTCAGTCCAAGGTGCCTGCACGTATTGAACGAAAGCCCGTCAAGAAGGTCATCCAGGTAGCTGGTGGACTCGATCACTCCATTGCACTGCTCGAAGATGGAACAGTGCTGGCATGGGGTGGCAATGCGTTTAGCCAAGCGGATGTACCGGCAACGGCCATCGATGTTAAACAGGTCAGTGCGGGCAACCAGTTTTCGCTGGTGGTACAGAAGGACGGTACGGTGTTTGGATGGGGCCGCAACGACAATAATGTGTATGTGATCCCACCCGAATACACCGACATCTTCACCGTCTCGGCTGGCTATGCAAACACGATTCTCGGCTTGCGGAGCGGTCGTGTGATTGTGCTTGGTGATCAAACCAACGATGTAGACGTCTCACGCACACCCACCAAGACGGCGACCCCGACACCGTAAGCGGATGTAGATGTCCATCATGCGGTTGACGTACACGCGTTCAACCGCATCGTTCTCTGATGGAGATATTCAAGTAACCTGCAAAGCACAAAACACATCAGTGTTTTGTGCTTTGCCATTAACGCATGTACGCATCCCCCCAGTTGGCGGATGGTGGGTAACTGCCATCCACACTGTAGTATTTGATCGTGAGCAGTTTGGCACCACTGATGTCCACATCGATGTACTGTTTGCTCGTCGCCGCAGTCATCGTGGGGCTTTTGTAGACAGTGGTGCTGTCGGCAATCACCTCAAAGATGACCTGGCGCGTATCGCTATCGGATTCTCGGTCGTCGATGCCCACATCAGCCACGAACTCCGTCTGCGTGCCATCGAGGACGTATTGGAGCGTCATGTTGTAACAGAGTCCAATTCCTTTTTGGTAGACAACACTATCGAGCATGATGTGTCCGCCGACCTGGTACTTTTCACACATATTGTCGATACCGGTTTCGCTTGCGTAGATCGATTCACCATTCCACAGGCGATCGCTGAGGTACTGCACACCGGGACTAACCCCAACAACCGGCAGTGCATCAGCACCCGACACGGTGAACGTGTAGAGCGCCGGCCAGCGCCAATTTGCGGCGTCATGACCTGCTGATTCGGTGATGGTGAGGCGCACATAGCGTGCGGTCGTGGCGCTCACCGGTACCGTGTCACGGCCACCGTTGCCGGACGAGACGCTGGCGACCGTTTGCCAATCGCTCGAGCCATTTGCGGGTTGGCTGGACGCATTTGCAATCGCTATGGTGTAGGCTTTACCGTAGCCTTCCCAATCGTTTTTCTGGCGTGTCCAGAGCAGTTGCACGGTGTCGATGGTGCGTGACTGTCCGAGGTCAAGGACGACGGTCAGTGGAGTCCCGGCTGGATTTACACTACGGTCGGGGAGCCAGCTGGTTGCATCACTCCCGTCGACGGCGAGGCTGGCGACCGAACCTGCGTAGCCGTATTCGGCGACTGCCGTGCTCCCCACTGCATAGTCAGTCGGCTTGGTGAATACGTGCCGAGCGGCCAACGACGGGAGCGTTGTGCCATTGCCACGATAGCGTACCCAATAGGTTACCGCCCGACCGAGGTCGAGTGCGTCGTCAGTGGTATATGTTGTCCAGATTTTGCCGTTATTGACGCTGTATTCCATGGCAGTCGTGATGCCAGAGAGCGTGTCGGCTCGATCGTCTGCTACCAGGACTGGTGCGGCATTCGGGCTCGCCGTGACAACGAGTGCCGCTGCACGGGCAGCATCCGTCGATGTGCTGTAGCGATTACGAACGTGCAGCGTGCCTGTTGACTGGAGGGTGTTCAGCTGAGCGAGTGGGATCTGGAATGACTCGGTGGCGGGTACGGTCCAGGACGCCCCTGCATCGACGCTATATGCCATGCCGGTCTTGAAGCCGATGATGGTACCGGCGTTTTCACCCGAAAAACGGATGCTCACGCTCGGTGCTGGGAGAAATGCGCGCATCCATTCTGGTAAGGCAGCCAAAATGACATCGCGCATCGCAGCGTGTTGGCTCGTCGTGGGTATGGCGTCGTAGCGTCGATACAAGGCTCGAACGTAGGCAGCTTTTGCAGCATCCGTCGTTGTCTCCTCGATGAGCTTGGGCTCAATTCGCGCTGCCAACTCACTCAGCACCCGTGGTTGACCTGCAAATGCCGTTGCTATGCTGGTAAACATGCTTTGCCATTGCGCAGTGGTGGTGAGCGGATGTGTGTTGGCCGCGACGATACGGTCACGCCATGCCAACACGTTCATCGGTTCGACCGCAACGGCCAAGGCGAGGAGCCGCTGACGAATCGCCGCGCTGGTTACCCCACGG
>CAIPUQ010000540.1 GCA_903868295.1 uncultured Roseiflexaceae bacterium | reverse complement strand
TCTTACGTACAACGCACGTCTACGTCGTACTGTGTATGTAGAATATCACAGTATGACGTACTTCTCAACACTTGTGGATATATAAGGGTTTTTTGCATCTCTATGAACAAAAAGTCGTTTTTTGTGCTGTACCGTTGTGTTAGCGTTGTGTAAGAACGTATGCGTCACGTCGTGTCAGAGCGTTATTCTCCTCACATATCCGGTCAAAACCCAACGTGGTTTCGGTTGTATCAACGCTACTCGCTGGCCCGTATCTCATCGCCGTCCTGATAGAGCCGGCCGAGTTTGACGAACGATTTGAGGGCGAGCATCAACCGTGCTTTGATGCCCTCGGTGACCCGGGCGCCGCCATACCAACGCACGGTGTCGCTACACAGTACATCGATAGGGAGTGCATCGACCTGGCTCACCAAATGCACCATGGTATTTCCCAGTTCGGGCAGACTAACCTCGTCGATGCTCCGGTTGTAGGTAGCATTTTTGTCGGCGGGACGCGTGCTGGTGTACAGCCGCGGTTCGACGGCCTCGGGGTAGCTGAACCCTTCTTTGTCGCGTTTGACCTGCGGGATCTTGAGCCCGAGCAGTTCGGCCGAGCGGGCCTCGGTCATCCGGGCAAACCCAAATGCCGAGCCGGTCAGACGCACCAGTCGTTTTGCCTCGATGGGGGCTTCGGCACGGATGATGTCTTGCATAACTGCGACAATCTGCACGCGATGTTCGGGATCCGTCGATTGCTCGAGCACCAGTTTGTCGCCTGCGCTGTACTGCTCCCACGGCTGCCACGGTTGGACGTCGACCGCATAGGGGGCGGCATGCAGGTGCTCGTCCGCCGTCACCGGTGCAACGGGGATTTCTTCGTCGCTGATGTCATCGCTGACAGGCTCGTCTTCGTCTGCATCGGGCGTGCTGGGGAGTGTTGCACCTGCCGATCGTGGGACTGCACGTTTGCGTGGCGGCGCGTCGTCCGTTTGTTCGACTTCGTCGACGTGGTGCACATCCTCGACCTCGGCGGGGGCGACCGGCACAAAGACTTCGACTGGCTCGGGTTCTTCGAGCATCGGTGGGAGTTCCGCAAAGACATCCAAGATGCGCGCTACTTCGGCTTGTGGACTGCGCATCCACATAGGCAACCAAATGCGGGTAACCTTCATCCAGCCCATGCGTTTGGTCAACATGTCAGCCGGGAAGACATCGCGGTCCGACACGGTTGATCGGTCCCGCCAGCGTGGCCCATCCAACAAAATCCCCATGCTCCGACTCGGTTCGGTTGGATCGGAGAGCACGATATCGACTTTGAATTCGGTCAACCCGACTTCGGTGCGGACGTCGAGGCCGGCATCACGGAACGCCTGCGCAATGTGGTCGCGATGGCGATCGACCGTGTGCTTGCGGGTGTTGGTTTTGGATGACGCTTCGGGGCCATCTTTGGCCAGTACAAGGTAGTCGCGCAAATCTTTGATACCGCGGGAACTCGTGTCTTCGACACGCAGTTCGTTTGGTTCGAACGAGCAAAAGACGACGACTTGCTTGCGCGCCCGTGTCACCGCCACATTGAGGCGGCGCTCGCCGCCCGCCCGGGTCAGCGGACCAAAGTTGAGGGGGAGCTTGCCCTGTTCGTTTTTCGAAAACGCCACCGAGAACAGAATGATATCTGCTTCGTCACCCTGAATCGTCTCAAGGCTCTTGATAAACCCGCGGGTGTGCACGTCGCGGTATTCTTCGCTGAAGCGCAACGCGACCACCGGATCTGCCCCCTCGGCTTTGATGATGCTGTCGATCAGGTCGGCTTGCTTTTCGTTGAAGGTCAAAATCCCCACCGACATCCGCGACGTCGCCGGATGGTGCATCAGTTGGACGACGTGTTCATAGATGGCCTGTGCTTCGACCGGGTTGGTGTTGAGCAGTTCACTTTTGCTCGATTTGCGGGCCTTCTTGCCGTCCGGGGTTTTGATGACGGGCCGGCCACCGATAATGCTGTCGGGGTCCGTCGTCGCCCGCACGAATTGGCCCGGCACACGGACAAAACTGACCGCTGGTTGCGCTTTCGTCTTGCGCTGAGGTGACGGGAACGCACTCAATTTGCCATCGTAGTAGGCC
>CAIPUQ010000539.1 GCA_903868295.1 uncultured Roseiflexaceae bacterium | reverse complement strand
GTTCCCTTGTCGCGCTTCTTGGGCTTTTCGGTGAACGCTACGACTTGCATGCTGTCGTCGACGGTCATGATGCCAAAGCGATCGGTTTCGTCGAGGGCCACATGCATCACACCAACGGTCAAATCGGCTTTTTGTTGCAGATGGAACTCGATCATCGGGGCATAATCCATCTTGTAGATATGATCACCCGACAAGATTACGACCAGGTCTGCACGGCGTTCACGGATGTAGTTCAAATTTTGGAGGACCGCATCAGACGTGCCTTGATACCATCCTTGTTCGTTGCGGCCTTGATAGGGTTGCAGGAGTTGGACGCCGCCGTTGCCGCGATCGAGGTCCCACGCACGGCCGTTGCCGATGTGCCCATTGAGCGAGTGTGGCTGATATTGGGTCAAAACGGCGACATCGAAAATGCCGGAGTTCACACAATTTGAGAGCGGGAAGTCGATGATGCGAAATTTGCCGGCAAAGGGTACTGATGGTTTTGCCCGTTTTTCGGACAATACACTCAATCGTGCGCCTTCACCACCAGCCAAAATGAGTGCTACGACACGCATCGGATCCTCGCTTCCACGTTATTCACCGCGTATGGTCTGCATGACTTGCTCATAAAGAAACCCGTTGGTGCTGACCGCATTGCCACCGTATATCGTGGTAACGCCGTTCCAATCGGTAAATGTCGCACCGGATTCTTGCAGGATCGGCACGAGCGCAGCGCAGTCCCAAGGGCTCATCAATGCATCGAGCATGACGTCGATCCGACCGGTTGCGACCAGCATATGACCGTATGCATCGCCCCACCCACGGACCATGCGTGCACGGTTGCGCAGACGGTCAAATGCAGGACCTTTGTTGTTTTCGTACATGTGCTGTACATCAGTGGTCGAAATGACTGCCTGCGACAGCTCTCGGGTGGTGCTGGCACGTGCACGTCGGCCGTTCCACAAGCATCCCTGGCCTGTCGCCGCACTGATAAGTTCGTTGCTGGGGGGGATCGCCACCGCGCCGACGACCGGTACACCCTCACGTTCGAGTCCGACCAGAACCGTGTACATCGGGACCCCAGCGACGAATGATTTGGTACCGTCGATCGGGTCCAAAATCCAGCGAAAGCTCGCGCCAGGGCGTGTTTCGCCTTCTTCTTCGCCCAAAATACTATGGTGTGGGTATTTTTGCTCGATCATCTCACGCATCAAGCGTTCGGCAGAACGGTCGGCAATAGTGACTGGCGAATGGTCTTCTTTGAGTTCAACGCCGACATCGGTCTGAAAGTAGCGAAGGGTGACTCTCCCGGCCATATACGCAAGCTCGGTGGCAAATTCACGTACGTGCGAAAGGTCTTCGGTGCTCATTGGTCTATTGCCCTTTCTGCTGTACGAAGATTGTCTCTAACACATCCAACACACGCTCGTGTTGGGCGGTTGTGCCGATACTGATGCGGATGCAATCCGCGAGTCGTGGCTTGGGGAAGTAGCGGATCAGAATGCCAGCCTTCATGAGCGCATCACGAACGGCCAGTGCTGAAACGGGCGTACGAACCAACAGAAAGTTGGCGACACTCGGGTAGACTTCGCACCCGAGGCTCGTGAGTTGTGCCGCAAACGCATCGCGGTCTTGACAGATTTGTTGAAGGAGTGGCTGCATCGACGCATAATCACGGATTGCTGCAGTGGCAGCAACATCTGCAGCCACATTGACGGTGTATGGCGGCTTGATTTTGCGGAGCTCTGCTGCCAGGGTCTCGTGCATGACTCCGTACCCAACCCGGAGACCCGCCAGGCCTGCCCATTTGCTGAAGGTGCGCAATACGACGAGGTTGGGGTGGGAGTCGATGAGATCCACAAAACTGATGCCGCTGAACTCGGCGTATGCTTCATCGGATACGACGATGAGCGGCAAATCGAGGAGGGCCAGCAGTTCGTCCCGGGTAAGCGGGTTGCCGGTTGGGTTGTTCGGCGCAGCCAGAATGACGATTTTGGCCTGATGGCGCGTAATGGCTGCCCGCATCTGATCAATATCGATAGCAAACGACGCAGTCCGCGGGACTTCGATGTAGGTCCCTTGATAAAGGTGTGTGCTGTAGGCATACATCCCAAACGTGGGTGTTGCATCTACCACAGCCGCTCCAGGGGTAATGGTGGCCCGCATCAGCACATCGATGATTTCGTCAGACCCATTGCCGCAGATGATGCGATCGGGTGATTGCCCGAGGTGCGTTCCAATAGCAGCGCGCAGGCTGGTGGTATCTGGGTCTGGATAGAGTGCAGTTTGCGTGCGTGCGCCGGTTTCGGTAGCCAGCTGCGCGAGGGCTGCTCGAGTGGCTGCCGTCGGCCCGTAAGGGTTTTCGTTGGCGTCGAGTTTGATAAGATCCGCAAGCGGAAGCCCGAGTCGCAGTGCAAGCACGTCGAGGGGAACAATCGGGGTGTATGGAGCAAAACCAGCAATATCTGCACGGAGCAACGAAGCAATCGGATTGTGCATAAGGTACTCTTGTAGGTTGGTGAAGCAATCATACCATAGCGCCCCTTGTGCGTTGCAACGCCAGCCGGACCGTTGATGGTATACTGTCTTGAGAGAAGTGTAGCGGGGGTTTGGTATGACGACGCAGCGACCGAGTATTTCTGCTTTCTTTCCAGCGTACAACGACGGTGGGACGATTGGGAGTTTGGTCGTCACCACGCTCCAAACGCTCTCGGAAGTAAGCGACGACTACGAAGTTATCGTCATCGAAAACGGGAGCACGGACTTTACGGTCGACGTGCTTGCCGAACTGGCCACCCAATACCCACGCTTCAGCTATCAGGCACACCGCGAACCACTGGGCTATGGTGGTGCGTTGCGGGCTGGGTTCGCCGCATGTACCAAAGAATTTGTTTTCTACACAGACGGTGACGCACAGTATGACCCACGCGAACTCAAGATTTTGCTTGCCGCGATGCGACCTGATATCGATGTGGTCAACGGCTACAAAATTGATCGCAGTGACCCGTTCCATCGCAAAGTCATTGGTCGCGTCTACCATCACACGGTTAAACTGATGTTTGGCTTCAAGTTGCGTGATGTCGATTGTGACTTCCGGCTTATCCGCCGGTCAGCGATGGGCGCAATCAACCTTTACTCCGATAGTGGAACAATCTGTCTCGAATTGGTTAAGAAGCTTCAGGATGCGGGCAAAAAATTCGCTGAAGTCCCCGTCCATCATTATCATCGCACCTACGGCAAAAGCCAGTTTTTCAACTTTCCGCGTATTTGGCGGACACTCCAGCAGCTAGTCGGGTTGTGGTGGACGTTGATGGTCCTGCGCAAAAAGGCATAGCACAGCAACTCTGTTCGATAGAAAAAAACGGCAGGCGTATGCCTGCCGTTTTTTCGTTATGCGTGATGTCGCTTAGGTTGATTTTGCATCCGCCATTGCAGCCACCAGAATGGCTGTTGCCTGACGGCCGTCAATCCCGGTCACGCGCAACGCACCGCCGTGTTGCACGCAGGCTGCAAAATGGGCTACTTCGGCGCTGAAGCGGTCACCGTCAGCGATGGGGAGGGTAGTTGCGACACCTTCGGCGTTCTGATGTACGAGCTGCATGGTGTTGTAGTTCATCGTGAGTTCCCCAGTCGTACCAAACACCGTCACAGCCCAGACGCCGGGAGCAGTCCGCCAGCTCGCCTCGATGACGCCCAACACCCCATCGAGGCTGGTGAGGGTAATGATGGCGCTGTCTTCGACGCGCAACGCGGGACCAAGGTCGGTCACGCGCGTCGTTGCACTCGCTTGGACCCGGCGGACATCACCGAAGAAAAACCGAAACAAATCTACCGAATGGACACACGTATCCATGATGACGCCACCACCAGCCAACGCAGGATCACTGAACCAACGCTGATGGACATCTGGCATAACACCGGCAAACCGATTGCGGAACATCATGGGTGTACCAATCATGCCATCGTGGAGCGCTTCTTTGAGGGCAACGATCTGCGGCTGGTAGCGGTGACAGAAGCCCACACTTAGCAACCGATTAGCGCGATCAGCTGCTGCAATCATGGCATTGCAATCGGCCACGGTCGGTGCCATGGGTTTTTCGACCAATACATGGAGTTTGGCCTCGAGCGCTTGTATCGTCAACGCGCAATGGCTCGTGGGCGGAGTGCAGATGCTGACGATATCGAGCTGTGCATCGGCCAACATCTGTGCGACATCGGTGTATGCCGTTGCGCCCGTTGTGCCCACGAGTGCCTCGGCAGCCCCAGGCACTGCATCGCAGAGAGCGACAGGTGTAAAGCCGGCATCGATCCAGGCGGCGAGGTGGGTGCGCCCAATGCCGCCGCAGCCGATGATTCCTATGCGCATACTCATACCAAACTCGCTTTCGTTAGCGTGCGTAGGCAGCCGTGACGCCGCCATCGACGGTTATCATCCCACCAGTGGTGCGACTGCCCCGTGGGCCTGCGAAATAACTGACTGCTTCGGCGATGTCTTCGGGGCGGACGTTGACTTTGAGTACGGTGCGTGCCTTGTAAAAGTCTTCGAGTTCTTCGGGTTTGATGCCGTACCCTGCGGCACGGGCAGCGCGCCACCCTTGGTCCCAGATTCCACTCCCCTCGAGCACTGCATCTGGCAATACGGTATTGACACGGACACCAATGGGACCGCCTTCTTCTGCCAGACAACGGGCCATGTGCAGTTCGGCGGCTTTGGCAGCACTGTACGCGACGTTGCCTTTGCTGGCCATGACGCTGTTTTTGCTGGCTATGACGACAAGAGAGCCGCCGGCTTTTTGTTGTTGCCAGATCTTGAAGGCTTCACGCGAAATGAGGAAGTACCCTTTACCCAGCACATTCAACATCTTGTCCCAATCGTCGACCGTCGTCTCGGTCACGGGTTTGGCAATCGCAAAGCCGGCATTGTTGACCACGATGTCGAGACCGCCAAACGCGTGGATGACCTGTTCCATGGCTGCGATGACTGCAGCTTCGCTGGTTACATCGCAATGCACGGCAATGGCACGGCGCATCTTGTAGGCGTCATTGAGCTCTTGGGCGACCTTTTTGGCCCCTTCGAGGTTGATATCGAAGATGGCAATATGCGCACCATCAGCGGCCAACCGACGCGCAGTCGCGCGACCAATGCCGCTTGCTGCTCCGGTCACAACAGCGATTTTGCCGGCTAATTCACGCGGGGCGGGTTTGAGCTTGAGTTTGTACTGCTCGAGCGGCCAATACTCGATTGCAAATGCCTCGGCTGCGCTCAAACTGGTGTACTCGCCGACCGACATACACCCGCGAATGACTGCGACTGCCCGATGGTAGAGCTGATTGCTGATGTCCGCAGCCTGCGCATCTGCCCCGGCGGTTACCACACCTAATCCTGGGATGAGGATGATCCGTGGGAACGGATTCATCATGACATCGTCGGCACTCTTGTGCGCCTCGAAGTATGCAGTGTAGGCGCTCACGTAGTCGCGCACGCCCGATTGCAGTGCGGTCAGCAGGGCAGGAATGCCGGCTGCAGGGGTCCAATCGACAAACAAGGGCAGGCGCTTGGTATGCACCAAATGGTCCGGGCAGGCAGCCCCGATTTGGGTGAACGCCGCAGCGCCTGCACTGCCGATGCAGGCAAGCACATCAGGCGAGCTATCAATCTGCACGATTTGGCTCCCGTGCGCACTCAGCATCCCGCGCAGTGCCGGCAAAATGGCCGTCCAGGTGGTGTGTTGTTGGGATGCTTCGAGTGCGGGCACTGCGGCGCCTGCAAAAATGACGCGCCCGTTGCGGGTGTGTTCAATGAATGCTTCGGCTTCGCCGATGACCTTGATGGTCTGGCTGTAGACTTCTGCACTCGTATTGCCCCACACGGTCAGCCCGTGTTTGCCCATGACGACCAAATCAGCTTTGGGATGTGCAATGACCCCTTCGCCGATTTGCTTCGACAGTGTGAATCCCGGGCGGATGTAGTCAACCCAGACCATGCGATCGCCCCACAATTTGCGGCAAAGCGCAAGGCCGTCGGCGGCGCAGGCCAAACTAATAACTGCATCGGGATGCGTGTGATCGACGTGCGCAGCCGGGATGAATGCATGCAGCAACGTTTCGATACTCTGGCGCGGCCGGTCGACGAGGAAGGTGCTCCGATTCAAATAGGCAACCATCTCTTCGTCGCTCATTGCGGCACGGCCCATCAATGGAGCGATGTCGGGCATGCGCAACGCAGCAAAACCGCCCTCCGTAATGGTGGCGACGTCACTGCCTGAGCCTTTGACCCACAACACTTGGACCTGTTTGCCGGTGTGGTCGATTTCGCTTGTTTTGGCGCTGGTATTACCGCCAAATATGTTGACGACGCTACGGTCGCTGCCCAACAAACGACTGCGGTAGACCAGTCCATCGAGTGCGGGCATGGATTGTGCGTCTGTGGTGTTCCAACGATGCTGTGGCATGGGTGTGCTCCGCTCAAAATCGTATCTGCATCAACTATACCACCGTCATTCATCGGAAAAATGTTGTTTCGATACCGAAAAATTCTGCGAATTCACAATTCTGCAAATCCCACCTGATCAAAGCTGGGTGTGGGCCATTGATTGTGCGGTATGGGAGCATTTTGAGTATAGTAGAAGCACCACCAACAATGAGGAGTGATGTGATGTTGCAATATCGTCCGATGCCGATGTACTTGACAACGAATCCCCCTGCCGCAGTGACTGCGGAACGGTACGAAGCACGCTGCGCGGCGCTCAAAGCTGCGGCTGGATGCGACTGGGTCGTGGTCTATGGTGATCGTGAACACAGTGCCGATTTGACGTTTTTGACCAATTTTGATCCGCGTTTCGAAGAAGCAATTCTCGTGCTCGGTCCCACAAACGCGTTCATCGTGGGGAACGAAGGCGTCGGCTACGTGTCGATGTTGGGTCCCAAACTCGAGGTGCATCTGTCGCAGAGCCTCGGATTGATGGGGCAAGACCGCACACAGTTCCCGCGCCTCAGTGCGGTGCTCCGCACCATTGGGTTGTCCGCGGGACACCGCGTTGGTGTCGTCGGCTGGAAGTACCTCGAGCCGGTCGAACAAGACGATACCGAACCCGCGTATGTGCCCGCCATGCTCTTGCGTGCCATCCGCGCGGCGTGCGCTGGTGAAGTTGCAATCCGCGACGTGACGCACTGCATGACGCATCCGACGCACGGCTTGCGGAGCAATAATGACGCAGCACAAATAGCCACGTTTGCCTGGGGTGCACAGCGCGCAGCGTTGGCGGTCGATCGCATTGTCCGTGGCGCACGCGCCGGTATGAGCGAACATCAGGCTGCGTCATTGATGCAGTACGAAGGCGACCCGATGTCGTGTCACATGATGATGTCGGGCAGCCAGACGCACGTTGTTGGGTTGCGTTCACCGAGCACGCGGGTGTTGCAGACCCGGGATGCAGTCACCAGCGCAGTTGGGTTCCGTGGTGGGTTGTGCTGTCGCGCTGGGGTATTGGATGCGACGGTCGATGCCGCATACCTCGATTCCTATGTTGCGCCATACATGCAGACCCAAAAGGCTTGGTACGAGGCAATGCAGGTAGGCGTCAGCGGGGGAGACATCCATGCCGTCGTCATGCAGAGCCTCGCAGGTGCGCCATATACCCCTGCCCTCAATCCTGGGCACCTCGGGAGCGTCGATGAGTGGTGTCACACCCCAATACGGCCGGGTTCGGCCGATCCCATCCGCTCCGGCATGCTCATCCAGTGCGACATCATCCCGAGCCAAACTCCGTCAGGTACCGCACTCAATTGCGAAGATACCATCGCTATCGCCGACGCACCGCTCCGGGCTGCAATTGCGGCCCATGACCCCGAGCTGTGGAATGTCATTCAGGCGCGCCGTGACTATCTCCGCGATGCCATCGGCATCACGCTCGCCGCTGAAGTGCTCCCCTTGTCTTTGGCAAATGCGCGCTATGCACCGGGTTGGTTGCTGCCTGATGTGGTGTGGGTGATGGATACAAATCGCTAAAGTATTGCTGGATGCAGTATTCGCAGGTATGCTGTGTTTTTGCGTGTCGAGAAGCAAACACCACCGATGCATTCCCATTGCGGGGCATCAGTGGTGTTTTGTGGATGGGGGCACCAACACTCAGGCAATCAGCGCATTCCACCAGCTCGCACACATCTCGACATCACTCTTGATGAGTCCATGCTGCGCGTCTTGCCAGGCGATGCTG